>JADFVY010000260.1 GCA_015222795.1 Pseudomonadota bacterium
AAGAGCGCATCGGCGAAATATCGTTCCAGGCCCAGCAGGCAATGGACGATCTGCTGGCCGAGCACGCCAGGGAGGCGGCCTGAGATGGCGCGCGTCATCGTGGAACGGACCTTCGGCGGGCCGGCGGATATGGCGGAACTGGAGGCGCTGGAAAAGACGGCGTCGTGGTGCCTGGATACTTACCGGATTACCCCGCTGGCCAGCTTCCTGTCGCGCGACGGGCGGCGGCTGATCTGCACTTACGAGGCGCCGGACACCGAGGCCGTGCGAAAGGCCAACCAAACCGCCGGCCTGCCCTTCGACAGCATCTGGACCGCGACAATATTCAACGAGAAATAGGGAGCGAGGCCTGCCGCGGATTGGATTGCGGCGCCGTGCCATGAAAATTGCGGCTTGCCGGTTCCGGCTCCGGGTGCTGCAATGGCCACCGAACCCCTTTGGCAGGAAAAGGACGGGCGATATGCGCAAGTTTCGATGGCTGCTCCTGCCCGCCGCGCTGTTCTGGTTGACCGGTTACGAGGCCCAGTCGCTTGACGAATGCCTGGCGGAAACCACGGCTGCTTGCGCCATCGACCAGGCCGTACTGGCGGCACGGAAAATAAGCAAGCAAACCCTGCGCGCCACGGCATACAGCTATATCGCCCGCGTGCAGGCCGATGCCGGCAGGGACAGCGACGCGCGTGCGCATCTTGCCCAGGTGAGTCTGTTGAAGCGCGAGATCCAGGAACCTGGCTTGCGCGACGGCATATCGGCCAATCAGGTGCGCGTCCACGCCATGCTTGGTGAATTCGGCGAAGCACTGGCCTTCGCGGAGAGCATCGGCAATCCGTTGGCGGCGGTGCGCGCCTGGAGCTGGGTCGCCGAAAGCCAGGCCAGGGCAGGCGACAACGCGGGCGCGGACCAGTCGATCGAACGCGCGCTGGCGGCGGCGGCGGAACTACCCATGGAACAGATGGCATACCCCATGGCGCTGATGGCGATCGCCAAGGCGCATGAGGGCGAACGCGAAGAGGCTCTGGCGGCCGCCGGCGCCGCGCTGGATCTGGCGTCGCGCTACAATGACGAACTGTGGCAGGCTCGGGTGGCCTCGCTGGCGGCCGTGGCGCGGGCGGCGGCGGGCGAGCGGTGCCAGGCCGCTGAGTCACTGGCACGGGCCGAGGCTCATCTGTCCAGGATGGTGGCCGACGGTGCCCCTGTCGAAAAGCATGGCAGTGCGCTGGCCTTCATCGCCTGGGCCGAGGCCCTGTCCGGCGACCGCGAGAGAGCCCGTACGAGGCTGGAACCTCTCAAGGAACTTATCCGCGACTTACCGGATCACTACTGGCGATCGATATACATGTCGGCCATCGCGCTGGTGCTGGAAAAAGCGAACTGACGGGGCGGCGAGAATCTCCAGACGAACCTCAACCGCCCCGTTCACCATCCGTTAGCACCTCTTCGCCACAATGCGCGATTGCAAACGCGTGCAAAACGGGAAGGGGCCAGAGATGGCGCGGCTGGACGACATGATACCGCCGGGCGAGGCGATCCGCTGGGAAGCATTCTCGAAAGGCTCCCAGATGGAAATCGCGGTGACGGATCGGCATATTATCTGGGCCGACGGCATCTTTAAACGCGACAAGGGCAAGGCGGCCCTGGCAGACATTCGTTTCGTCGATCTCGAGGAAGGCGGCAACTCGGTCAATCTTCACTGCGACGGCGCCATATACCGCATCGAAGAATTCGAGCCGGGCAAGCTGGAGGAACTGGCCCGCGCCATCGGCCGCCCCGCGCGTATCTGGCGCGAATGCAAAACCCCCGCGGCGGTGCTGGCGCGGCGGTGGCGACAGTATCTCGGAGCGGGTGCCGTTGGCCTCTACGCCGCTGGCCTGTTCGGCCTCGCGTTCCTGGTCCTCGGGGGCGATGAATTAACGAAATTCGGCGATGCGTTAACGAAACTCGATGTCGCCATCGCAACCGTAGTCATTTGCCTGGCAGGATACTTTATCGTGGAGATCGCGAAAAACACCCTTCCACACATGCTGATAGGACGAACACTTACCGGCGAGAAGCGCCGGGATTTTGTCGGCTGGATAACCGACCCGCGCTGGCAGGGGGTGAAGACGGACGACGGGCGGTTGCCCCGCTCGCGCCTGGGGGAATGGGCCATGCGCAAGGCCTATGGCGAGATCCCCGACATTGGCGAGCGGGAACCGGAAATCCTGATACCGGGCAACTTCTCGCTGAACGTTGCAACGCCGCCTATCACGCCTTTTTGAGTGCTTTCGCCCGCGACGGGTGCTTATATAACCGGCATGGAATGGCTTGCACGGGAGGGGGCGGTGAATTCTTTCAGGACAATATGGCAACGTGCGGCGGCGGGCAAGGGCGGGCACGCAGCGCTGGAGGCGCTGATGCCGGCGGTCCGAACGGCGGATGAATTGCGCGCCATATCCGACGCCCGCTGGCCCATATCAGCCGGGCGCTGGCCTGCGGCATCGATAGAGACTAACGCCGCTCCGGCCATCCGAAACGCCATCCCGCTGATCGATTGATAATAATTAGGCGCATTGCAACTCGTCTTGTCGCTGTTATGCTGATCGTACGGTCCACAATAAAACAATCCCGCGGGGGGCGGTAAAACGTGGCTGACGGCAGGAAGACCGTACAAACCGAGGCAAAAAAGGATAATGACGCGCCGACGAGAAAGCGTCTGCCCCGCGGCGAGCGGGAACAGATGATCGTGCAGGAGGCGATCCGCTTTTTCGCCGAGGTCGGTTTCGAGGGACAGACACGTGAACTGGCCCGGCGCCTCGGCATTACCCAGCCGCTGATCTTCCGCTATTTTCCGACCAAGGAGGACCTGATCGAACGGGTCTATCAGGAAGTCTATCTTAGCCGCTGGAATCCGTGGTGGGAGGAACTGCTGGAAGACCGGTCCAAGCCGTTGACCGAACGGCTGGCCACTTTCTACAAGGATTATACGAAGGCGATCTTCACCTATGAATGGGTACGTATTTTCGTCCATTCGGGCCTGAAGGGCGTGAACATCAACCGGCGCTATCTGGCGCTGATCCGCGATCGCGTCCTGAAACGCATAATGACCGAGGTCCGCGCCGAACAGAACCTGCCAACGCCCGAGGAAGTCCCCTTCAGCGAGCGCGAAATCGAACTGGCATGGGGCCTGCATGGCGGCGTCTTCTATATCGCCATTCGCAAATGGATATATGATTTCGATATCCCGGAAGAGATCGACGGCGTTCTGGAGGCCACGGTTGAAAGTTTCGTGCAGGGCGTCCCGACCGTCATGCGAAAATTGCTCCAGGACGACCGCACCGGAGATTAAAGATCAAGAGATAAACAACGACTTCAATAATGGTTACACATCATGGCTTTGACACGACTGGATCATTTTTCGATACGCACCGCCGACGTGGAAAAAACGCGTGATTTCTTCGTTATGGTTCTCGGCCTGACGGATGGCGAGCGGCCACCCTTCAATTTTCCTGGCGCCTGGCTATATTGCGCGGGCAAGCCTGTTGTCCACATCATCGGCATCGACCCGAACGACAAGAGCGGGTTGGTCGACTATCTGGGAGACGGCGATGAAGAGGCGCCGACGGGCAGCGGCGCGGTCGACCATCTGGCCTTCATGGCCGAGGACCTGAACGCCACGCGCGCCCTGCTGGAGCAAGCCGGCGTCGCCACGCGCGAGCGCGAGGTGCCGCTTCTGGGCCTGCGCCAGATATTCATGGAAGACCCGAACGGGGTCACCATCGAATTGAATTTCCCGCTGGGTTAACCGATAATGGTCACCAATCAAACAACTGCGGCGCCCAGCCGCGAGGAATTGCTGGGCCGCACGCGCCCTCCTGCCGGGGAGACGGGAAACGCGATCCCATGGGTACCATCCGTTAGATTTACTCCACTAGCAGTCTGTATCAGGCATATTGCACCCTATAAATGAAACACTCGACGAACAGGAGACCGACCATGACCGACAACACCACCGCGACCGAACCCCGGGGCGCGGTTCCCTCCATGCGGCTTGACGGCAAGGTGGCGCTGATCACTGGCGCGGGACGCGGAATCGGCCGGGGAACGGCGCTGGCGTTTGCCGAGGCCGGAGCCGAGGTGGTGGCCTGGAGCCGGACCGCGGCCGAGGTCGAAAGCCTGGTCACGGAAATCGAAGCCGCCGGCGGCAAGGCGCTGGCGCAAGTGGTGGACGTAACCGACGACGCCAGAGTTCGGGAAGCCATGGGCGAACTGGGCCGGCTGGACGTCCTGTTCAACAACGCGGGAACCAACAGGCCGCAGCCCCTGCTGGAGATCGATGCGGAATCCCTCGATACGGTGCTGGACCTGAACATCCGGGCCGCCATCATCGTGGCCCAGGCCGCAGCCCGGAAAATGGTGGCCCAGGGCGAGGGATCGATCGTCAACATGTCGTCGACGATGGGCCATGTCGGCGGACCCAACCGCGCCGTCTACTGCACCACCAAACATGCGATAGAGGGGCTGACCAAGGCGCTGGCCACCGAACTGGCGCCCATGGGCGTGCGGGTCAACGCCGTGGCGCCGACCTTCGTCAAAACAGCCATGACCCGGCAGATGCTGGCCGATCCTCCCTTCAAGGATTTCGTGCTGGGCATGATCCCGATGGGCAAGCTCGCCACCACGGCCGACGTGGCCGCGGCCGTGGTGTTCCTGGCGTCGCCCGCCGCGGGCATGATCACCGGGACCAGCCTGCGGGTCGATGGCGGCTGGACCGCTCGCTGAAAAATTCAGTTGTGATGGCCGGTAAGGCGGTGGCGTTTCCTGACGGAAACCAGTGCCTTACCCTTGGCATTACTCGACCAAGCGGAATTATGGAATATTCCCTTACCTACTCAACCTGGGAATCCGGATCACCGAACGCGAATAACAGAGTATTCTACATAGTTAATTAGAAAAATTTTCATATTTTATTGGTTAGGTTGGCAATATCCCCAATCTAATGTTTCGAAAAATATCGATGGACATTGAATATAACGAGAGTTTGTTCGTTGTACAATTAACCTATAGGAGAAGTAGGATAAAAATTAAGACAGCTGGAGAGTACAGATACGAACGGGTATACGGCTTTAATTAATTGTATTAGGGTCGCTTGGCATAATGGGTGGGGTGCGGTCTGCTGGTAATTGGACTAGGCACCTATGGAAAAAATAGAGGCCGCTGTCACAAGCGCGCCAATAAACATACAGGCGCGACGCAGCGCCGGGCGGGTCCGCCGATGACCGTGAAGCTCGACCAGCGGTCCGCCGCCGCGGGCGACCTGGCCGCGGCGATTCTGGATTCCGCCCATGCCCTGGTCGTAACACTGGACACCAAAGGACGGATCACCAGCTTCAACCGCGCCTGCGAACTGCTGAGCGGATACGAAGCCGACGAGGTTGTCGGAACCTGTATCTGGGACAGGCTTTTGCCGGAAGAAGCCACCAGCCAGATCCGGCAATTTTTCGCCAGCCTGCCGGACGGCGGCGAGGTTCCCGAAGAACACGAAAACGCCTGGGTGACCCGCGACGGGCGCCGTCCGATCATCGCCTGGAACAACAGCGTTGTGCGGAACGCCGCCGGCGAGATCGAACTCATCGTTGGCATCGGCGTGGATATTACCGAACGCCGCGAGACAGCCGACGACCTGGCCACGGCTCAACGGCTGGCCAGGATCGGCAGTTGGCGGCAAACAGTCGCGACCCGAGAGGAAGAATGGTCGGACCAGTTTTACCGGAACCTCGGGCTGGAACCCGGTTCCTGTCCGCCAAGCATCGAAAAGTTTTATGAACATGTCCACCCCGACGACCGCCAGACTGTACGGGAAACAGTGCTGCGCTCGATCGAGGAAAAGCAGCCCTACAGCATGGATTTCCGTGTGATCTGGCCCGACGGCAGCGTGCGCGCCGTCCATGAAGAGGATGACTTCCTCTTCGGTGAGGATGGAGAGGTTGTGACCCTCATCGGGACAATGCAAGACGTCACCGAGAGCCGCGAAATCGCCGACAAGCTCGCCATGACAGCCGACGACCTGGCCACGGCCCAACGGTTCACCAGGATCGGCAGTTGGCGGCAGACTGTCGCGACCCGAGAGGAAGAATGGTCGGACCAGTTTTACCGGAATCTCGGGCTCGAGCCCGGCTCCTGTCCGCCAAGCGTTGAAAAATTCTATGAGCATGTCCACCCCGACGACCGCCAGACCGTCTTCGAAAAAGAGCGGCGTTCGGTCGAGGAAAAGCAGCCCCGCGGCATGGATTTCCGTGTGATCTGGCCCGACGGCAGCATGCACGTTGTCCGTGAGGAGAACGACATCGTTCTCGGTGAGGATGGCGAGGTCGTGGCCCTCATCGGGACAACGCAAGACATCACCGAGAGCCGCGAAATCGCCGACGAACTCTCCTTGACGGCCGACAGGCTGGCCCGGGCCCAGCAAACCGCGAAGATCGGCAGTTGGGAATGGACGATCGCCACCAACCGGGAATACTGGTCGGACCAGATGTACAGGAATCTCGGACTGGAGCCCGGTTACATCGAGGTGAGTGGCGACAAATTCTTCGAACATGTTCACCCCGACGACCGCGAAGGCGTGCGGCGGGCGATTCAGGCCACGACAGAAACCGGAAAGCCATACAGCCTTGAATTCCGGGTAGTCTGGCCCGATGGGACCGAACGCCTTGTCCACGAGGAAGGAGAAGCCTTGCTCGGCGGCAACGGCGAAACCGTCGCCCTGGCAGGCACCTTGCAGGACGTGACGGAACTGCGCGCGTCGGAAAACAACCTGCAACGGCTGACCACGAGGCTGGAATATGCGCAGCGGACGGCCCGGATCGGGAACTGGGAATGGGATGCCGCAACCGACCGGCAATGGTGGTCCGACGAGTGTTACCGCGTCGCCGGCTACGAGCCCGGAGAGGTCGAGGCGAACGATGAGAGTTTCTTCGCCGTCGTTCACCGTGACGATGTCGCCATGGTAAGGGAAAAGTCTTCCGCCGCGGGGAAAGCCGGTGAAGCGTACGAAATCACCTGCCGCGTAAACTTTCGAGACGGCACGGAACGGGTCATCCGCGAGGTCGGTTTCCCGGCTTATGACAATAATGGAATTATTGTCGGCCAGAACGGAACCATCCAGGACATCACCGAACAATATCGGGCCGAACAGACGCTGGCCGAAACCACACACAGGCTGAAAGAGGCGGAACGCATCGCCAATATCGGCAATTGGGAATGGGATCCGGAAAGCGACCGCCTTACCCTGTCGGATCAGACATACCGGCTGCTCGGCCTGAAGCCGGGCGAACGAACCCTGACGAACGAAGACTATATCGAGCGTCTGCATCCCGAGGATAGAGAGCCATTTCGGAAACTGATACTGGAGTCCCTGGCGACCGGACAATCCTGTTCCACGCAATATCGCGTACAGGACAATGACGGCGCGATCCGGACCTTCGCCGAACACTGGGAATTTTTCGAGAAGAACGGCGGTGGCCGGCGTCTGATGCGCGGCACCGTTCAGGACATCACCGAGCGTAAGAAGGCGGAACAGGAGCTGGCGGATATCACCCACAGCCTGACCGAGGCCCAGCGCATCGCCCATATTGGGAACTGGGCCTGGGATGCCGGCAATGGCGACCTTGTCTGGTCCGACGAAACCTGTCGCATCTTCGGGTATGAGCCCGGCAAGAAGAAAGCGGGCTACGACAGATTCCTGTCGCGCGTCCACCCGGACGACCGGGAAAAAGTCCGCGTCACGGTCGAGGCGAGCCGGGAACAGCAGCAGCCATACGATGTGATCTTCCGGATCATCCGGCCCGATGGCGAGAAACGGGTAGTGCACGAATCCGGCGAATACGTTCTCGACGCGCAAGGCCGGGTTAGCGGGATGACCGGAACGGTTCAGGATATCACCGAGCAAAATGCTGCCGAACGTGATCTCGCGGAAACCGCGCAGCGCCTGGGTGCGGCGGCGCATTTGGCCCGCTTGGGCGACTGGGAGTGGGATCCGGAAAGCAATCGGCTGAAAATGTCGGACGAAACGCTTCGCATCTGCGGGCTGGGGCCGGAACATGGCGAGGTGGACAACGAATTCCTGATGGCGATGATTCCCGCCGAGGAACAGGCGCGCATTCTGGACGTGATGGACCGCGCCGTATGCCATGGCGAGACCTACACCAACGAATATCATATCGTTCGCCCCAACGGCGACAAGCGCTCGGTCATCGAGAATGGCGCGGCCTTCCATGACGAAGCTACCGGCAGGGTCAAGCTTATCGGTACGATCCAGGACATCACGGAACGGAAACTGGCCGAGCAGCGCATAGCCCTTGCGCTGCAGCGTCTGGACCGCTCGCAGGAAGCGGCGCTGATCGGCAGCTGGGAATGGGACATCGATACCGGAAAGGTATGGTGGTCGGACCAGCAGTACAGAAACTACGGCGCCGAGCCGGACGGCGCGGAACTGTCGATCAATGACTTTATTCAATATTTGCACCCGGCCGACCGCGACACCGTGGAGGCCGGGACCGACAAGGCCTTGACCGGCGGCGCGGTTTTCGATCAGGAGTATCGGGTTATCGGCAGGGATGGCGTTCAGCGCGTGCTGTGGTGCCACGGCGTTGCCGAACGCGACGAAAATGGCAGGCCGGTCAATATGGTCGGGACCACGCTGGACATTACCGTGCGCAAGGATGCGGAATGGCGATTGGCTATTATGGCCGAAGACCTGAAGAACGCCCAACGCATTGCCAATATCGGCAGTTGGGAATGGGATATTCGAACCAATGAGGAACACTGGTCCGATCAGAATTACCGGATTTACGGGCTTGAGCCAGGCTCGATCCAGCCAAACGGCGACAGTTTCCTGGACTATGCCCACCCCGAGGATCGCGCCATGCTGTTGGCCACCCAGGACGCGGCCATCGCCGGCGGACAACCGCTGGAAGTCGACTATCGCAGTATCGGCGCGGACGGTGTCGAAAGGCTGATTCATGCCAGTGCCGAGGTCGAAAGGGACTCGGCGGGAAAACCGGTCCGCCTGGTAGGAACCGTCCAGGACATCACCGAGCGAACACGCATCGAGCAGGCCTTGCAGGAAAGCGAGACCAGATTGCGAGGCATTTTCAGCCAGGCGCCGATTGGTATCGGCCTCACGGACCTCCAGGCAAACCTCATTTCGGTGAACCGGCAGTATGCCGATTTCCTGGGCTATACCGTCGAAGAAATGCTTAAACTCACATACAGCGACTTTACCCACCCCGACTATTTGCATGCCTCGAACCAGCGAATCAAAGAGCTCCTGGCCGGCAAGACTTCGACAGCATCCATGGAGAAACTGTACATCCGGCGGGATGGAACCACGGTTTGGGGGCTTTTGACGTTATCGCTGATCCGCGACGAAGCGGGCGCACCAAAATACATTATCGTAGTCGTCAAGGATATCGATGACCGCAAACGCACCGAAGCAGAGTTGGCGCTGGCGACGGAACGCCTGGAGGAAGCCCAAAGAATAGCCAATATCGGAAATTGGGAGTGGCTGCCAGATAGCACGGATACAGTCTGGTCGGACGAGATGTATCGCATCTTCGGCATGGAGCCCGACTCTATACATCCCACCCACAACAACTTCTTCCAAATGACCCATGAGGACGACCGCGAAACGATTGCGGCCCTGATGAACGGCACCATCGAAACCGGCGATCCCTATGAAACGGAATTCAGAATTATCCGGACGGGCGGAGCCATGCGCCACGTTTTCGAGCGCGGCGAACGCTACATCGACGAGCAGACCGGCAAGGCAAGCATCCGCGGCATCCTGCAGGACATCACCGAGCGCAAACGGGTAGAAAAGGCCCTGCAGGAGAGCGAGGTCCGCCTCGACAGTTTCTTCAATGAGGCGCCAGTGGGCCTGGCCATCCTCGACAGCGAGTACCGCTACGTTAAGGTCAATGGGATGCTCGCGCAGATGAACGGGGCCTCGGCCAACGCACATATCGGCGAACGGCCGTCCGAAATCATGATTCCGGAAAAGGCGGAACTGATCGAGGGACTATTGCGGCGTACACTCGAGCATGGCGAATCGATCGACAGGGAGGAAAGCATCGTCCCTGGACCCGACGGAGAGAAGCGCCATCGGGTTTACACCCAGTTCCCGCTTTCAGGAGACCCGAAAAAGCCGGACACACTTGGCGTGGTAATCGTCGACATTACCGAGCGCGTATGGGCCGAACAGGCACTTCAGCAAACGATGGAGAGTCTGGCGGAAGCCCAGCAAATTGGACAGATGGGGAGCTGGACCTGGGACCACGAAGTAGGGGCGGAATGGTGGTCTGACCAGCATTACCGTATCTTCGGGCTTGACCCGAAATCCACCATTCTGAGCGGCTTCGGTTTCCTGAAATATGTCCATCCCGACGACCGCGAACGGGTCGAAAAAATAGAGCGCGAGGCGATAGAAAACCACACACTCTTTTCTGTCGAATACCGCGTAATCTGGCCGGACGGGACCGAACGGGTCGTTTCCGAGCATGGCGAACAATTCGAAGACGGTCCCACTGGCAAACCGCAATGGCGGGGCGTCACACAGGACATCACCGAGCGCAAGCGCATCGAACAGGAGCTGGCGCGCCTGAATACTGAACTTGAACAGCGGGTCGAGGAACGCACGGCCGAACTGCGCGAAGCCCAGGGCGAACTGATCAAGAGCGAGCGTCTGGCGACGCTGGGGCAACTGACCGCGACGGTCAGCCACGAATTGCGCAATCCGCTAGGCGCAATGCGGACATCGATGTATGTGGTCGAAAAGAAGACCGATGCCGATGACCAGCGTTTAAAGGCTTCAATCGATCGCGTGAACCGGAACATCACGCGCTGCGACCAGATCATCGACGAGTTGCTGGATTACACCCGCATCCGCGACCTCGACCTGCGTCGGGCAAACATCGACCGCTGGCTAGGCGCCGTTCTTGACGAGCAGAACACGCCCGCCGAAATAACAGTGAAGAGAAAATTCGGCGCAAAGGGCGCGCGGGTTCCGTTCGACGACGACCGCCTGCGCCGCGCCTTCATCAATATTTTCGAGAATGCCTGTCATGCGGCGACCGATCCGCATAACGCGAATGGCGCAGCACGCCGGCCGTTGATTTCCGTGCAAACGAGTTTGCGGAAGAGCCGCGTGCAAATCGAAATTTCCGACAACGGTGCGGGAATTCCGCCCGAAATCAGGGAAAAGATATTCGAGCCACTGTTCAGCACGAAGAATTTCGGGGTCGGACTTGGCTTGCCGACTGTCAGACAGATCATGAAGCAGCATGGCGGAGGCATAGAAATCGGCGAAACCCGCGGCGGTGGCGCGAAATTTGCATTGTGGTTGCCATTGGCTGGGGAATTGGAGATTGCAGACGAATGAAGCCGTTGGACATCCTGATTGTCGACGACGACCGCGACCTTGCCGACGCCATCGGCGAGGCCCTGGAAATGGTGGGGCACAGGCCCACCATCGCCTATAGCGGCACCGAGGCCATCGAGACATATTGCGGGCGCAGCTTCGACATGACCTTCATGGACGTGAAGCTGCCCGACATCAACGGCGTCGAGACCTTCATGACCATCCGCGAGATGGACCCGAACGCGCGCGTCGTCATGATGACCGGATACCGGATCGACCAGTTGCTGGCGCAGGCCACCGACAATGGCGCAATCAAGGTGCTGCGCAAGCCCTTCGCCATGGAGGAAGTCCTCACGTCGATCGAGGAGGTCCAGCCGAACGGACTGGTGCTCGTGGCGGACGACGATCCCGACTTCGTCGAGAGCGCAGAGCATTTGCTTGCCGAACACGGCTATGACGTCCTGATCGCGCGGAACGGCGCGGAAGCGATCGAGAAGGTGATCTCTTCCAACCCCGACTTGCTGTTGCTCGATCTGCGCATGCCGGTCATGCACGGCCTGGACGTGTACCTGGAGCTTAAAAAGCTAAACCGGCTATTGCCGACCATCATAATCACCGCATACCCCCGCGATGAAATCAACGCCGTCAGCGCATTGAAATCGCTTGCCGTGACCGGTTGCCTGTTCAAGCCTTTCGAGCCGGAAGCGCTGTTGCAGGCCATCGCCGATATTCAGCGAGAGCGGGAAACGGTAAAATGAACCCGAATGCTCTTTCCCTCACCTCCGCCCAAGCCGAGCCGCGAAGCCGCCATGTGCTGGTGGTCGACGACGATTTCGATTTTGCGGATGGCCTGGCGGCGGTCCTGGAACTGAACGGATTCAGTGTCGGCACAGCGCACGATATCGCCTCGGCGGAGGCATCCGCAAAAGAGCGCCGGCCCGACATGGCTGTCCTGGATATCTGCATCGGGCTTGAAAACGGCATTGACCTTCTGAACAGGTTTCTGGCCGATTATCCTGGCCTGCCCTGCGTCATGGCCACGGCCCATGCGGAACTGGATACGGCGATCCGGGCCGTAAAAAGCGGGGCATATGATTATCTGCGCAAACCCCTTCATGCCGAGGAGCTGCTGGCGGTGCTGGCGCGCTGCGATGAGACTCTGCGCCTGCGCGAGGAAACGGCGTTGGCCCAGAACTCGGCGCGGCGCGAACGCGGCATGCTGTTCGACGCGATCGAAAGCATCGCGGATGGTTTCGCCCTGTACGATTTCGATGACCGGCTGGTGCTGCACAACAACCGCCTGACCGATATGCTGGAAGGCCTCTCGGACGTCATGGTCCCGGGCGCCAGCTTCGAAGAAGTTGTCCGGCACAGCATCGTCAATGGCGGGGTCCGTGCGGCCGAAGGCCGGGTCGAGGAATATGTACAGGATCGGCTTGAACGCCACCGAAATCCGAAAGGCCCCTTCGAGATCGAGACCCGCAATGGGCGATTGCTGCGCATTGAAGAGCGCACCACCGCCGACGGCGGACGGGTGTGCCTTTATTCGGACGTGACCGCGCGGCGCCACGTTGAAGAGGCGCTGGTCGAAAGCGAAAGCCGGTTCAAGGATATGGTCGCCAACGTGCCGGGCGTCGTTTTCCAGATGGAAAAACCGGCCGACGATCCCGCGATTTTCCATTTCGTCAGCTCCAGCGCGATTGGCCTTCTCGGCCTCGATCCCGATATGGTGATGGCCGATCCCTCGCTGTGGTTCGACCTGGTCCATCCCGACGATCGGCCCGGTTTCGACGCTTCGCTGCTACGCTCGGCCCGCGATATGAAACCCTGGGCCTGGGAAGGCCGGATGTCACTGGATTCGGGCAGCGCCTGGTGGTGCCAGGGCGCGGCGAGGCCCAAGCGTCTGCCCAACGGGGGCACGCTGTGGAACGGCATCATCCTCGATGTCACCGAGCGCAAGGAACTGGAAGAGCAACTATTGCAGTCGCAGCGCATGAAGGTGGTCGGCCAGCTTTCCGGCGGCATCGCGCATGATTTCAATAATCTGATGCTGGCGGCAATGTTGAATATCGAGACCGCGCGCGATATTGACAGTCAACCGGACGACACCGTCAGGCATCTCAATCACGCGCTCGACAGTCTGGCCAGCGCCAAGGAACTGACCCAGCGCCTGCTCGCCTTCTCGCGACAGCAGCCGCTCGACCCTCGTCCCACGGACATCAACGGGCTGGTATCGGAAATCACCAATCTGGTTAAGCGCACCAGCGGTGGAGAAATCGCAATCGAGGAACGTCTGGAAGAATCGCTGGGCCATGCGATGGTCGATCCGCGTCAATTGGAAAGCGCGCTGATCAATCTGGCGCTGAATGCCCGCGACGCCATGCCCGGCGGTGGCCGGCTGACGATCGCAACCCAGGATGTGGAACTGAACGCCAGTTTCACCGATACGCTGGAAGAGGTCGATCCCGGCGACTATGTGATGATCTCCTTGACCGATACCGGCGGCGGCATGGTCAGGGAAGTCGCCGAGCGCGCCTTCGAGCCCTTCTTCACCACCAAGGAAGTCGGCGAGGGCAGCGGCCTGGGCCTCAGCATGGTCTATGGCTTCCTGAAGCAATCCCGCGGCCATGTCTCGCTGGACAGCCACCACGGCAAGGGCACGACAATCACGCTCTATTTGCCGCGCACGGCGCCGTCATGCAAGGCCACCGCCCCGTCCGCGCCGTCCAGTGGCAATAAAATGCCACGCGGCCACGAAACCATCCTGGTTGTCGAGGACGAACCCAGCGTGCGCGCCGTCGTCGTGCAGCTCCTCAAAAATCTGGGCTACACGGTGATCGAAGCCGAGGATGGCGTCGATGCCCTGGCGCGCCTGGACGAGACCGGCGAGATCGACATGCTGTTCACCGACATCGTGCTGCCCGGCGGAATGACCGGCAAGGACGTGGCTGTCGAAGTGCTTAAACGCCAACCGGCCGTCAGGTTGCTGTACACCTCGGGCTATGCGGCCGGGGTCATGGACGAAGGCGGCCGCGTCGCCGAGGGCGGCGAGTTCCTGTCCAAACCATACCCGATGAAGGCCCTGGCCAGCCGTATCCGCGAAATCCTGGACGAAACCGTGGGCTGAGAGACGTCGCCGGCAATTCCGGGCGATGTAGATTTGTGCGGGTTCGGGCGCCGGGGCATTGGGTGTTGGGGCTGGCAAATTGGAGTTGTGTCCAGACTCTTCTGCAATTTGGTGTTCATGGCATCCGGTGTTTGGCGGGCAAACTGTCGCGCCAGGCGAAAATGCCGCGCGGTCAGACCAACAGTTTCCTCAGCGACGTGAAAGCCGCGTAAACAGCACCAAACCCCGGCGTGCGAGCGGCATGGTCGCCCGCTAACCCGGATTTCTTATGCCGTCCCTCATAACACTGCATGGCGTTATCCGGGACTGCCCCACAATATATCAAGCGATAATTAATCGGCGCGGGCGGCCCCGCCACCGGATGCCGTTTTCCGGCCCGGCGGAGCCCCCTTGAGCCAGCCAATCGATATCGAATTCAAAAATGTTGCCAAGCAATTAGGCGATCCGTTGCGGCCGGTGACATAACCCGGATCGCGCCCAGGGCCAGGCCCTGTATCGGGCCGCGATATACCTGTTTAGTTTGTGTGGTTTTTAAGCTCTACAAGGACTCCTCTCCCCGACAAGGATATTGCAATGCCAGGAGCGTCTGGCGTTCTACCGTTTTTAGGTTAAACCCTTATAGGAAGACGTAAACGGCATCTTACCTCCAGGCACGCCAGCAACATATGGCGATTTCCGTGAAGGCGGAAGCCATGCAAAAGAGGCATCTCTTTAAACCTCGCATTATAGTATGTTTTGTTAACTTTTATGTGAAAAGGTCAGTGGAGTGATCGGTGGCCATGCAGGGCGTGCGGACGATTAAGTGTTAGGTGACGCAATGCCGATCGGCGGGATAATAAATCGGTTTATCCATGAGTTTAAACTTAGTGAGCAGGGATAGGAGAAAAAGAATATGACGACACAACCCGATACAATCGGCCAGCCTGAGCCAGTAAAAAGCGCGGCCGCTAAAACAAGTTTTCTCGCCAAATTCAGGATCGGGCGCCGGATGGGCGTGTTGACAATGCTGGCGCTGGCCGGCTTTGCCGGACTTGCCGGAACCTATCTGTTTGGCGACATCAAGATCGACACCGCGAACGAGGAAGCGACGAAACTCCTGGAAATGGAGGAACTCGTGGCGGAAATCAATGTCGGCGCCCTTCAGATGCGACGGCGCGAGAAGGACTTCATCCTGCGCCGCGACATGAAATACGCCGAAAAATACCGTGACAACGCGAGTCTCGTCGCCGAGGAACTCGAAAAACTGGCGGCATCGCACCATTCCAGATTAATTGAGTCGCAGCTCGTAATCGCGGCCGAGGGGCTGCCCAGGCATATCGCGGAGTTCGAGAAACTGATTTCACTGAACGAAAAGCTCGGCTTTGACGAGAACTCGGGCCTGCAGGGATCGCTGCGAAAGGCGGTCAAGGAGGCCGAGGCCAAACTCGCCGAATTCGGCCTGGACGACCTCACGGTCAAGATGCTGATGATGCGCCGGCATGAGAAAGATTTCATCATGCGTGGCGAGGATAAATATGCCGCGCGGATCAACAAGCGGCGCGAGGAATTCAACCGGTTGCTGGCCATTGCGCCGGTCTCCGAGATGGACAAGCTGGAAATCAGCGGGCTGCTGGACAAGTACGTCGCAGATTTCCACGCCTATGCGGAAACCTATCAGGTGGAGAAAGCGTCGCGCAAGTCTCTCAGCACGATTTACAGCGAATTCGCGCCGGCGCTCGGCGAAATATACGAGATCATCGAGGTGAAGCGTGACGCGACCTTGATGGAGTTCAACGAGGTTCGCGAAGAGACCCGGGTCCTTATTCTGACCATCGCCATCGGCATCTTCTTCCTATTCGGCGTTTTGAGCCTGTGGCTGACCCGCAGCATCACCACGCCCATCGGCCTGATGACCAAGGCCATGGCGGCGCTAGCCGACGGTGACAACCGTGTCGATATTCCGGCGACCGGAAACCGCGACGAAATCGGTGATATGGCCGGGGCCATGCAGGTCTTCAAGGACAATGCTCTTGAAAAGGTGCGTCTGGAAGAAGAGCAAGCCGCGGCGCAGCAGCGTGGCGAGGAAGAAAAGCGCCAGGCCATGAACGAACTGGCCGACCGTTTCGAACGCCAGGTCAAAGAAGTCGTGGACGGTGTGTCTTCGTCGGCGACCGAGATGCAGGCGACCGCCCAGCAGATGTCGTCAACGGCGGAGGAAACCACCCGCCAGTCCGCCAGTGTCGCGTCCGCCTCCAACCAGGCGACCGCGAACGTGCAGACCGTCGCTGCCACGGCAGAGGAGCTTTCCGCCTCGATCGCCGAGATCGGCCGCCAAGTCATGCAGTCGGCCAAAATCGCCCAGAACGCGGTGGAAGAGGCCGAATCGACCAACGAGACGGTCAAGGGCCTCGCGGAGGCCGCGGCCAAAATCGGCGACGTCGTTAACCTGATCAACGATATCGCCGGGCAGACAAACCTTCTGGCGCTCAACGCGACCATCGAGGCCGCGCGTGCGGGCGAGGCCGGCAAGGGCTTCGCGGTTGTGGCCCAGGAGGTCAAGAACCTGGCCAACCAGACCGCCAAGGCGACCGAGGAAATCTCGAGCCAGATCAGCGCGGTTCAGGAAGAGACCAACGACGCGGTGGTCGCCATCGAAAAGATCCGCGGCATCATTGGCGAGGTCAACGACATCGCAACCACGATCTCCTCGGCGGTCGAGGAACAGGGCGTTTCCACGCAGGAGATCGCGCGGAATGTCCAACAAGCCGCGAGCGGTACGCAGGATGTGAATTCGAACATCGAAAACGTGTCGCGAGCCGCCGGCGAGACCGGCACAGCGGCCGGCCAGGTGCTGAATGCGGCGCGGGAGATGTCCTCCCAAGCCGAAGGCCTGCGCGGCGAGGTCGATCGCTTCCTCGGCGAGGTTCGCGCGGCTTGATCCGCGGAGACTGAACCGCACTCCCAATATGGATCGTCCCAGGCCCGCCGGTTTACACACCGGCGGGCCGCTTTTTTGTTTTCGGCGCATCGGTTGGTGACGCTTGTTGGCTGGTGCATCACGTTATATGATCCCTGTTCCGTATTGCTAAACCGTACATATCCGATACAAGCGGGCTTGCCTCTGATGAAAATATATTTATCATGCGCTAATATAGCGGGGCGGGACAGCTCCGCCGCCGCATGCTGTTTCCCGACCCGACGGAGTCCAGGTTGAACCAACCCATCGACATAGAATTTGTCAATGTTACCAAACGATTCGGCGATGTCGTCGCGGTCGATGACGTCACTCTGTCGGTCGAACGCGGGGCGTTCTTCTCGTTCCTCGGTCCATCCGGTTGCGGCAAAACGACGTCGCTGCGCATGATCGCCGGGTTCGACCAGCCAAACGCGGGCGATGTCCGGCTGAGCGGTGAATCGGTCGTCGGCGTGCCGCCCTACAAGCGGCCGGTCAACATGGTCTTCCAGCAGTACGCGCTATTTCCGCACCTCAATGTCGGGGACAATATCGGCTATGGCCTGCGCCAGCGCGCGCCGGCCCCGCCCAAGGCGGAGATCGACCGCCAGATTTCCGAGATGCTGGAGCTGGTGCGCCTGTCGGGCTATGAAAACCGGCGCATATGGGAGCTGTCGGGTGGCCAGCAGCAGCGCGTCGCCCTGGCCCGCGCGCTGATCAACCACCCAACCGTGCTGTTGCTGGACGAACCGCTGGCCGCGCTGGACCGCAAACTGCGCCGTGAAATGCAGATCGAGTTGCAGACGCTGCAGCGCGAGGTCGGCATCACCTTCATCCTGGTCACCCACGACCAGGAAGAGGCG
>JADFVY010000261.1 GCA_015222795.1 Pseudomonadota bacterium
CATGGTAATGGGCGAGATCGCCGCGCGGTTCGCGGACGGCGTCATCGTCACCGACGACAATCCGCGCGGCGAGGACCCGGCGGAAATCAGGCGCCAGACGATGGCCGGCTGCCCCGACGCGCGGGAAATCGGCGACCGCGCCGAAGCGATCCGCGCCGGCGTCGCCGCGCTGGAGCCGGGCGATATCCTGGTGGTCGCCGGCAAGGGCCATGAATCCGGCCAGATCATCGGCGACCGGACCCTGCCCTTCAAGGATTCCGAGGCCGTGCGCGACGCGGTACGAGCGCGCGGGGAGGACCCGTCATGACCGGTCTGTGGACAGAATCTGCGGCGGCCGCGGCCACAAATGGCGCGGCGCGGGGAAACTGGACCGCGACCGGCGTATCGATCGACAGCCGCACGGTGGGCGCGGGCGACCTGTTCGTCGCAATCCGCGGGCCGAATACCGATGGTCATAATTATGTCGGCGACGCGCTGGCACGGGGCGCGATAGCGGCCATGGTCGCCGGCGACTGGGCCGGGATACAAGCGGACGCCGACATGCCGCTTCTGATCGTCGAGGACACCGACGAGGGGCTGAATGCATTGGGCCGCGCCGCGCGCGAACGAAGCAAGGCACGCATCGTGGCAATCACCGGCAGCGTCGGTAAAACCAGCACAAAAGATGCTCTGGCGCGGGTTCTGTCAGAACAGGCGCCGACGACCGCTACCGTGGGCAATCTGAACAATCAGTGGGGCCTGCCGCTATCGATGGCCCGGATGCCCGCGGAAGCGATCTATGGCGTGTTCGAGCTGGGGATGAACCATGCCGGTGAGTTGACACCATTGTCGAAACTATTGCGTCCCAATGTAGCCATCATAACCAATGTGGAGTCGGTGCATCTGGAATTCTTCGGGTCCGAGGAAGCGATCGCCGACGCCAAGGGTGAAATCTTCGCCGGGATGGGCGCCGATGGCGCGGTCGTCCTGAACGCCGACAATCGCCATTTTGAACGCCTGAAACGTCTGGCGAAAGAGGTCGGAATCGGTCGTGTATTCTCGTTCGGCGCGTCGCGAAGCGCCGACTTCCATATGATCGACTGGCATATCGAGGATGGCGGCAATCAAGTTGAGGCTGACCTGGCCGGCCGCCGAATTCTGTTCCGCACCGGCGGCGCTGGGCGCCACTGGGCGTTGATCGGCGTGTCGGTGCTGGGGGCTGCCTGGCTGCTTGGCGCCGACCTGGACGCGGCGGCCGCAACCATGGCCAACATTTATCCGCCACAAGGCCGGGGGGTGCGCCATCAGGTGCGCCTGGCCGACGGCGGCGCCATCACGGTGATCGACGAAAGTTATAATGCAAGCCCTGCCTCCGTGCGCGCCGCCATCGCGGTGCTGGGGGCGACGCCCGTGGACGGTGGCGGCCGCCGCATCGCGGTGCTGGGCGATATGCTGGAACTGGGCAAGAACAGCCCCGAACTGCATGCCGGGCTAGCCCCCGACCTGGAAGCCGCCGATGCCGACCTGCTGTTTACATGCGGGCCCGACATGGCGGGGTTGAGCGCGGCTGTACCTCCCAGCATGGACGCGCTTCATACCGATAGCAGCGACGGGCTTATCGGCCTGCTGACCGAGACAGTCCGCGCCGGCGACGTAGTGACGGTAAAGGGGTCGCTGGGCAGTCGCATGGCGCCGGTGGTCGAGGCTCTATTGGCGCTGGACGCCGGTAACGGCGATGACGGCAAGCAGCCCTGTGTTGCCGGCGGAAAGGGATAGAGGCCCACCATGCTGTATAACCTCCTGGCCCCGATGGCCGATGATTTTCAGGCCTTTAACCTGTTCCGGTATCTTACCTTCCGCACCGGTGGCGCGATGATGACCGCGCTCTTCCTCAGCTTCCTGTTCGGCCCCCGGGTCATCAACTGGCTGAAATCGCAACAGGGCGCCGGTCAGCCGATCCGCACCGATGGGCCGGAGTCGCATCTGGCCAAGGCCGGCACGCCCACCATGGGCGGCTTCCTGATCCTGCTGGCGCTGTGCATCAGTACATTGTTATGGGCGGACCTGAAGAACGGCTATGTCTGGATCGTCATGCTGGTCACCTTCGGTTTCGGCGCGGTCGGTTTCGGCGACGACTACCTGAAACTCTCGAAGCGCAATTCAAAGGGATTGCCGGGCAAGCTGAAACTGGTCTGCGAGATCGCAATCGCCGGCATCGCGGCCTGGATTCTGGTCAACATCACGAATGAGCCGCTGTCGACCGGACTGGCTGTCCCGTTCCTCAAGGAATTGCTGATCCCGCTCGGTTTCCTGTTCATCCCTTTCGCGATTTTCGTAATGGTCGGCGCATCGAACGCGGTGAACCTGACCGACGGGCTGGACGGGCTGGCCATCGTTCCGGTGATGATCGCGGCCGGCTGCTTCGGTTTCATCGCCTATCTTTCGGGCAACGCGGTCTTCGCCAACTATCTGCAGATCAATTTTGTGCCCGGCACCGGCGAACTGGCGGTGTTCTGCGGCGCGCTGGTCGGGGCCAGTCTGGGGTTCCTGTGGTACAACGCGCCGCCCGCCATGGTTTTCATGGGCGATACCGGGTCTTTGTCGGTCGGTGGCGCGCTGGGCGCAATCAGCGTCATTACCAAGCACGAGCTGGTGCTGGCCATCATCGGCGGGCTGTTCGTGCTGGAGACCGTGTCGGTCATCGTCCAGGTGGCCTCTTTCAAGCTGACGGGCAAGCGCGTTTTCGCCATGGCGCCGCTGCATCATCACTTCGAAAAGAAGGGATGGTCCGAGCCCACCATCGTCATCCGATTCTGGATCATCGCCGCCATCCTGGCGGTGATCGGCCTCGCCACCCTGAAGCTGCGGTGAAAGGCGCCTTTCGATGATCGATCTCAGCCTCTTCGCCGATAAGCCGGTTGCCGTTATGGGCCTCGCCCGTTCCGGTCTGGCGGCGGCGCGCGCGCTTGCCGCGGGCGGAGCGGATCTGCGCGCCTGGGACGATGGCGAGGCGGGCCGCGAGGCCGCGGTAGAGGCGGGACTGCCGTTGACCGATCTGTCAGAGCCTGAAAACTGGCAGGGTGTCGAGACGCTGGTGCTGAGCCCCGGCATCCCGCACACTTGGCCGGCCCCCCATATTTCGGCGACAACGGCGCGGGAACGCGGGGCGGAGATTATCGGCGATATCGAGCTTCTGGTCCGCGCCTGCCCCGATGCCCGATATGTCGCAATCACCGGCACCAACGGCAAATCCACGACCACGGCCCTGCTCGGCCATATCCTGAGCAAGGCCGGATGCAAGGTGGAGGTCGGCGGTAATATCGGCCGGCCGGCCATCGAGTTCGAGCCGCTGGGCAAGGACGGCATTTATCTACTGGAAATGTCGTCCTATCAGCTTGAGCTGGTTCCCTCGCTGGCCTGCGACGTGGCGCTGCTCATCAATATCGCCCCGGACCATCTGGACCGGCATGGCGGCATGGAAGGTTATATTGCCGCAAAACGCCGGATATTTGACGGTCAGCCGCGCGGCGCGACTGCCGTTGTAGGCCTGGACGACGACGAATCGCGACGAATCCATGACGAACTAACCTCGGTCAGCGCGGAAACCGGCGTTCGAGTCATCGGCATTTCCTGTACCCGGCCGGTGCCGGGCGGTGTCTACGGTATCGACGGCGTGCTGTACGATGACATGGACGGCAAGGCCGTCAAAGTGATGTCGCTGGCCGATGTCGAAACCCTGCCGGGAACCCATAATGCCCAGAACGCGGCCGCCGCTTACGCCGCCGCACGCGCAATTTGCCTTAAATCCCATACGATTGTTGACGGAATCCGCAGTTTTCCGGGCCTTGCGCATAGGCTCCAACTAATAGATAAAATCGATGGAATAAGTTATATTAATGACAGCAAGGCAACGAA
>JADFVY010000262.1 GCA_015222795.1 Pseudomonadota bacterium
AGGCTGGCGGCGCCTTGTCGGGATGGTGGTGGCCTTCGGCGGGGTGGTGCTGATTGCCGGTGAGCCGCGCTTCGCCGGCAGTCTGTGGGCGCTGGGCCTGGTGATCGGCGCGGCTTTCGTCTGGGCGGTCGGCAACATCCAGGTCAAAAAGATGGGCCGGATCGACGAAATGGCGCTGCTGGCCTGGATGTCGGTGATGGCGGCGCCGCAGTTGTTCCTGCTGTCCTTCATGCTGGAAGAAGGCCAGTTCGCCGCCGCGCAGGCCGCCACCTGGCGCGGCTGGGGCGCCGTGGCCTATCAGGCGGTGGCGGTGGTGGCGATCAGTTACGGCATCTGGTACCGGCTGCTGGCCCGCCACGCCGTCAACGTCGTCGTGCCCTATACGTTGCTGGTGCCGGTTTTCGGCGTGACGTCGGCGGCGATCTGGCTCGGCGAGACACTGACGGCGCGAATCGTCATCGGCGGCGCCATAACTCTCGTGGGCGTCGCCATCATCATCCTGCGCCGCCCCCACCTCGCCGACCCGCTGCCCGACGCCCAGACCGACCCGGTCGAGGACCGCGACGGATAAAGCTTGCCGTATCAACAGCGATAGGGGATCATCGCCCCATGCTTGAACGCCCGTCACCCAACCGCGAACCGCGCCCCGATGGCGCGGCCATCGATATCCTCGTGCTGCATTACACCGGCATGCGCACGGTCGAGGAGGCGCTGGTACGCATGTGTGACCCGGCGTCCAAGGTCAGCGCCCATTACTGCATCGACGAGACCGGAACGATCACCCGGCTGGTGCCCGAGGATCAGTGCGCCTGGCATGCGGGGCAGTCCTGGTGGCGCGGTTATCAGAACGTCAATGCGCGCTCGATCGGCATAGAGCTTGCCAACCCCGGCCACGAGTTCGGCTATATGCCCTTCCCCGCGATCCAGATGACCGCGCTGATCCTGCTGTCCTCGGCGGTCACCCGCCGCCACAACATCCCGAGGCGCAACGTGGTCGGCCATTCCGACATCGCGCCCTCGCGCAAGCAGGATCCGGGCGAACTGTTCGACTGGAAGCGCCTGGCGGCGGCCGGCATCGGGTTGTGGCCACGGTCGACGAATGAGGGCGACGTGGAGGACGTGCATATGATGATGGAGACCTACGGCTATCAGGTTCATGAGGAAGGCGCCATCGCCGCCTTCCAGCGCCATTACCGCCCCGGCCGCATCGACGGCGTCCCCGACGAGGAAACCGCCCAACTGCTGGCCGGCCTGTTGGAAATCGCCGATTGAGCCCAAGGCTCGGACGCCCTATATATAACCCGCGCCAGACGGCTGGATGGCCGCCCTTCGCACCGGGGAAACCCAGCGGGGGGAGGAAAGTCCGGGCTCCATGGAAGCACGGTGCCGGTTAATGGCCGGCGGGGGCGACCCTAGGGAAAGTGCCACAGAAAGCAAACCGCCGCTGCGGCTTCGGCCCCATCGGTAAGGGTGAAAGGGTGCGGTAAGAGCGCACCGCGTCCCCGGCAACGGGGACGGCACGGTAAACCCCACCGGGAGCAAGACCGAATAGGGGCGACCGGTCGGGACTCTTCGGAGTTGCCGGCAGGCGGGTTTCCGCGTCGTCGCCCGGGTAGGTCGCGTGAGGCGTCCGGTAACGGACGTCCCAGACGAATGGCCATCCATCGCCCTTCGGGGCGGGGACAGGACCCGGCTTACAGGCCGTCTGGCGCATTTCAGGGATCAAGTATCAGGTATCAGGTGCGAGGCCCGATTCCTGTCTTCCGCCTGCCGAATCGCAAATTCGACCCCATGCAAAGACGTTTTCCGCGGTTTTCAGAGCTATGCGCATGCCGTGTTGGGCGCCATCATTATATGTTAAATATATGGATCAGTGGAATTCTATATGTTCAATTTATAGTACCAACCGTACCGGGATCTTATATCATGGAACGCTAATATAAACCCATTCGACCGACTTCCCTCGACCGTTGGTCAGGCGCGTTTCGCGAAATTTTCTCTGAAGGGTTTCCAGGATGCCCTTGCAAATCCGGCCGTGCGATGATGTAAAGGGGCATATCTTTATGGAGAATTGATTCATGAAACTCAGCAACGAACAGCTTCGGGAATTCCGTGACGAGGGCTATCTGTTCCTGCCCGAATGCTTTTCGCGCGATGAGGCGGCGATGCTGCTGGATGAGGCACAGGCCATCTATGCCACCGAGCGCGAGGAGGTCTGGCGCGAGGAGACCGGTGTGGCGCGCACCGCCTTTGCCGCCCATACCTACAGCGAGCCCTATCGTCGCCTGGGCGCCCATCCGCGCCTGATCGAGCCGGTCATGCAGATCCTTGAGGAAGAGGTCTATATGCACCAGTTCAAGATCAACGCAAAGGCGGCCTTCGACGGCGCGGTCTGGCAGTGGCACCAGGATTACGGCACCTGGGCGCGCGATGACGGAATGCCGGAGCCCCGCGCCATGAATATCGCGCTGTTCCTGGAGGACGTAACGGCGGCCAACGGCCCGCTGTTGTTCATCCCCAAAAGCCACAAAACCGGGGTGTTCGAGGCCGGCCACGATCTGGAAACGACCTCGTACCCCTTGTGGACGCTGGACCGCGCGACCGTAACGCAACTGGCCAACGAAGGCGGCATTGTCGCGCCGATGGGGCCGGCCGGGTCGATGCTGATGTTCCACGGCAATCTGGTCCATGCCAGCCCGCCCAACATCAGCCCCTTCAACCGCACCATCGTCTATCTCAGCCTCTGCGCGGTCTCCAACCAAATCCGCCAGTTCAAACGCGCCGAATGGATCGCCCACCGCGATTTCACACCGATCGAGCCGCTGGCCGACGATTGCCTGGAAGAGTTGGTGGCGGCGCGGGAGAAGGTGGCCTAAAGCTCCTTGCCCTCAAATCCGTGCTCGCCGTCCCGCGTTTCCACCTCGACGACCCAGAGGTCGGGGTCGCGGGCGGTCTGGCGGGTTATGTAGTCGTCGGCGTCGGGTTCGGGCACAAGTTCGCCCTTCAGGGCCGGCATCCAGGACAGCACGCCGTCCAGGTCGCGGGTCTGGGTCAGCACCCGGCAGCCGAGGTCGAGCCGGTTGATTTTCAGGATCACCATGCCGCCACGCGGGTCGCCGCGCCGCGCGATAACGGCGGGCACCGCCTGCGCCGACAGCCGGCGCAAATGCGCCTTGACCCAGAGCTCGGTGGGGATGCGTGTGTCTTCCATGCGTTCTACTCCACCGGCTTCCAGCCCCTGGCGCGGCTGTCGGCTTCCTCAATTTCGGCCTTGCCCAGGTTTTTCGCCAGCAGGGCGGCGTTTTGCGCCGCGCCGGGATAGCCCCGGGCGGCCAGCAGGCGGAACCAGAAATAGGCGCGGGCGCGGTTTCCCGCCTGTGCGTAAAGCAGGCCGAGATCGTACTGGGCCTCGGTAAGGCCCGTATTGGCCGCCTTTTCCAGCCAGTCGAAGGCATTGTCCATGCCGCGGGGCAGGCCATCGCCGGTCATATACATGCGGCCGACCATGAATTGCGCGCGTGGCTTGCCCGCCTTCGCGGCCCGCAGCAGCCATTCGGCGGCCTTCTCGCGATCGGGGATCAGTTCGCAGTCGGCCGCGCTGGCGCCCGACCCGTAATAGAGCAAGAAACCGAGACTGAAACTGGCCTCCGGATGGCCCTGTTGCGCCGCCTGTTCGTAACGGAAGGCTGCCTCCTGGCAATCCGGCGCATAGCCCTGCCCCTGGGAATACATGACCCCGGTCCAGTAGAGCGCGTCGGCGTCATCGGCATCGGCGAGGGGTTCGAGAACGCGCCGCGCCGTCGCATAATCCGCCGCCAGAAAGGCATCGCGTCCGACCGTCGCATCCTGCGCCCCGGCGACCCCCGTCAGGCCGGCGATCAGGATGGCGGCGAGCAGCAACCGCATTTTATTGAGCGGTCGACGCTGCGTCGCCGTCGCCGGCCGGACCGCGCACGCGGCGTTCGTCGCGCGGGGTGCGGGTGAACATATCGCGATAGCATTTGGAGAAATGCGAGGCCGAGGTAAAGCCGCAGGCGAAGGCGATCTCGGTCACCGGCATGGTCGACTGGGTCAGCAGCAGACGGGCGCGTTCCAGTCTGAGGCGCAGGTAATAGCGCGCCGGGCTGGTGTTCAGATAGCGGCGGAACAGGCGCTCCAGCTGGCGGCGGGACAGGCCGACGCGCGCGGCGATTTCCTCGCGGGTCAGCGCCTCCTCGACATTATGCTCCATCTCCGCAATGGCCTGGATCAGCCTGGGGTGGCTGATGCGCAGGCGGGCCTGCAGCGGCAGGCGCTGGTTGTCGTGGCCCTCGCGGATGCGTTCATGCATGAACAGCTCGCTGACCGCCGCCGCCGTTTCGTCGCCATGGCGGCGCGCCATTTCGGTAAGCATCATATCGCTGGCCGCCACACCGCCGGCACAGGTGAAACGATCGCGATCCACCTCGAACAATTCCGGCTGGATGTCGAGATCGGGGAAGGCCTCGCGGAAGCTTTCCAGGTTTTCCCAGTGGATGGTGCAGCGATAGCCGTTCAGCAGGCCGGCATGGGCCAGCACGTGCGCGCCGGTGCAGACCGCGCCCACGTGCGCCCCCTCGCGCGCCCAGCGCCTGAGCCAGCCGAAAACCACGTTATCCCGGTAGAGCTGTGCGTCCAGCCCGCTGCAGACCGCCACGTTGTCCGGGTGCGGCGTATCGGCAATGCCCCGTTCGGCGATGACCTGGACCCCGTTCGAGGCGGTCACCGGCTCGCCATCGCGGCTGATAATTTCCCACCCATATACCGTGCGGCCGGTGGAATAGTTGGCCAGCCGCATCGGCTCGAGCATCGCCGTAAAAGCCGACATCGAGAAATTGGGAATCAGGAGAAACGAAACCCGATCCGGCTTATCGCCGCTGACTTTTTTAAACATGACAACCCGCCAATTAAAGGCACTGATCCCCTTTGGCCCCGATTACGGATTTTGTCAATGGCGACATGCATGACGGCACGCCAAGCCGCATATAAAAAAAGAGGGCCCCCGCATGGAGCCCCCTGAAATTCGGTTTGTTCAA
This sequence comes from Pseudomonadota bacterium, assembly GCA_015222795.1. Classification (GTDB taxonomy): domain Bacteria; phylum Pseudomonadota; class Alphaproteobacteria; order UBA8366; family JADFVY01; genus JADFVY01. The sequence continues at coordinate 5,055 of JADFVY010000262.1, forward strand.
GAGCAATCAGCCGGTTCGGATTTCCTGAAGGAATCGGTCGACTTCGCCGCGCAGACCTTCGGCCTGGCGGGCCATTTCCTCTGAGGCGTTGAGCACCTGGCCGGCGGCCGAACCGGTCTCGCCGGCGGCCTTGCGGACATTTTCGATATTCGCGTTGACGTCCTGCGTGCCCTTGGCCGCCTGTTGAACATTGCGTGCGATCTCCTGCGTGGAAACGCCCTGTTCCTCGACCGCCGAGGAAATCGTGGTGGCAATATCGTTGACCTCGCCGATGATCGAGCGGATCCGCCCGATCGCGCCGACGGCGCTGCTGGTCTCTTCCTGGACCGCGCCGATCTGGGTCGAGATTTCCTCGGTCGCCTTGGCGGTCTGGTTGGCGAGATTTTTCACTTCCTGGGCGACCACGGCAAAGCCCTTGCCGGCCTCGCCAGCACGCGCGGCCTCGATGGTCGCGTTGAGCGCCAGCAGATTGGTCTGACCGGCAATGTCGTTGATCAGCGTTACGACCTCGCCAATCCTGCCCGCGGCTTCCGACAGGCCCTTGACCGTCTCGTTGGTCGCTTCGGCCTCGGCCACCGCGTTTTGCGTGATCTTGGCCGATTGCAGAACCTGACGGCCTATTTCAGTGATCGAGGCGCTCAACTGCTCCGCCGTGGCGGCGACCGTTTCAACATTGGCGGTTGCCTGATCGGAGGCCGTGGCCACGCTGGCCGACTGGCGGCTGGTTTCCTCGGCGGTCGACGACATTTGCTGGGCCGTCGACTGCATTTCGGTTGCCGACGAGGACACGCCATCGACGACTTCCTTGACCTGAAGCTCGAAACGATCGGCCATCCCGAGAATGGCCTCTCGTTTTTCCACTTCGGCGCGCTGATCCGCCTCGGCCTGTTCCTGTTCCAGGCGTATCTTGTCGATGGCGTTATCCTTGAAGACCTGAACCGCCTTCGCCATGCCGCCGATCTCATCGCGGCGGCGGCGGTCGGGCACCTCGGCGTTAATGTCGCCGGCGGCAAGACTGGCCATTGCGCCGGTCATCACCTTGATGGGCCGGGTAACCGTGTGGCTGAGCGAGAAAACCAGCGCGGTTATAAGGGCTATCACGACAATAATCCCCCCCCAGATCTGCGTCTCGCGGGCACTACTTACCTGCTCATTCAGCTTGTCCAGGCTCCACACGACCGCCAGGGTTCCGATACGGACCTTGTCCTTGCCGGCGGTTACCGGCGCGCCCACGACAAGATGGTTTTCGTAGACCATGACCCCCGTGTCGCCGTTTTGAAGCCCGGCATTCCACTGTTCCGAAATTACGGCCAGATCGAAGGACTGCCATTTTTCGGACTTGTAGGACGTCAGCAACGCGCCGGCGTCGTCCCAAACGACAATATTGGCTATAGTGGAATCCACGTCGCCTACAAGTTCGGCGTAGGATGCCTGGATCCGGTCGTTCTTCTTCCACTTGACGCCGCCGGACACTTCGCCCGCCAGCATTTTCGTGACCGTGACGCCGGTTGCCTGCGACATCGTGCGAAGCTGTTCCCGCTGCGTATTGGCGCTTTGCCAGGTCAGCAGGCCGATACCGAGTGACACCGCCACCGCGACGATAACCGCGATTTTGCGCCCGATGGTCCAGAAAGCCAACTGCGCCGACTCGCTACCCACTCCTCCCGACATAGCGATTTTTTCCACTTTACCAGCCGGTACTGTGTTCATGCCGAACGCTCCTATAACTAATTGAAATTTCACGCCAGTCCGCGCAAGCAAGCGTCAGTTCGACAGCAATTCCACATTGACGCCGATCGTGATGGCGCCAATCGCCTCGCCGCTGTCGGGGTCGGCGATCGAAACACTGACCTGCGCCTGATAGGTCTGGGTCGATTCGTCGAACTCCACCTCGTCGATGAACAGGCCGTCGGGGCCGGCAAGGAAGGTTTTCTGCCATTTGCCCTCGTCGCCCTGCCAGTAGTCGGACGTCGTATCGCTCTGCGCGACGTTCAGGCCCTTGTTATCCATGACGAAAATTTCGGTGAACAGCCCTTCGCCGCTATTCTTGTGCCCGACGAGTTTCTTCGAGGCGGCCCGGCCGAGAACCTCGTCGATCATGGGCTTGACGCTGGCGTCGGTTTCCGCGCGCCACTTCTTGTCCAGCGCGTCGATATCGGCCTGCGACAGGCCGGCATATTTACCGTTCTGGGCCTTGATCGCGTCGATCAGGGCCGGGTCGGAAATCCAGCCCTTGACCTGGCTGTCGACCAGCTTGCGAATTGCCGCGTCATTTTCGCCGGCGGCATGCGCCATCGGCGCCAGGAACATCATAGCCAGAGCCGCAAAAACAATCTTCCTCATTGGCCTTCTCCTCATTTGCGATATACGGATCGC
>JADFVY010000263.1 GCA_015222795.1 Pseudomonadota bacterium
ATCGTGGTCGCGTTCGGAATAATCGCGAGCAAAGGTTAGCTGCCGTAAACTGAAGGAGTCTATTCAATGACGTCGAAAATGGAGAAGGGCGGGGCAACCTTCGAGGGGATCAAGCTCCTGCTGTGCGAGAACCCCTTGCCGCCGCTCGACGAGGCGATTTCCGCCGCGCAAGACGAACTCGCCCGCGGCAACTACTATACCGAGCCTTATTCGGAACCGTTGCGCCGGCTGATTTCCGAGCGGCTTGGCGTGCCGGAGCGCCTGGTCCATATCAACGCAGGGTCGGAACTCATCCTGCGCCAGATATTCGACCGCCTCGGCGATCGGGTTCATCTGCTGACCCCGACCTACCCCCTGTTCCCCGAGATTGCCCGGCGCTACACCGAAACGCGGCTACTGCCCGAACGCGACTTCGCCTTCGATCTCGCCGAGCTGGAAATTCCTCCCGGCACGACCCTGGCGGTTATCGTCAATCCCAACAATCCCAACGGCGGCAGCTTCGACATGGGCGTCCTTCCCGACCTGTTGGCGCGCCACCGCGATACCTGCTTCCTTGTCGACGAGGCCTTCATCGGGCTTGGCGGCGAGTCCGTCGTCCATCTGGTGCCGGAGCACCCGAACCTGCTGGTCACGCGCACCCTGTCGAAGGCCCACAGCCTCGCCGGCTTCAGGGTCGGATACGCGGTCCTGCCGGAGCCCCTGGCGGACGACCTCAACACGCATAACGACGCCTATCCGCTGGCCCGTCCCAGCCAGGCCGCGGCCCTGGCGACCTTGCGGCATGAAGACAGGATCGCCGAAAGGGCGGTCCGGCTGCGGCGCTGGGCGGCGGAACTGGCCGGCCGGCTGGAGGCGCTCGGCGTGCGTACCTTCCCCACCGAGACCTATTTCTTCCTGGCTGATTTTTCGCCGCACAACGCGACCGAACTGGCCGAACGCCTGCGGCAACGGAAGATTCTGGTCAAACCGCTCGACGATGCCCGTCTGGGGCCGGGCTTCATGCGCGTGACGACGGCGCTGCCCGACGATAATGACCGTTTTGTCGCGGCCCTGGCGGAGATGCTTTGACGATGGCACGGACAGCGCCTTTCGAAGCCCACAGCGGGCGCTACGACAAATGGTTCCTGCGCCACGAGGCCGTCTACCGGTCGGAGCTTCTCGCCGTAAGGGCGCTCTTGCCCTGGAAGGGGATGGGGTTGGAGATCGGCGTTGGTACCGGCCGCTTCGCCGCGCCCCTCGGCGTTCCGGTCGGCATCGATCCCGCGGCGGCTATGCTGTCCCGCTCGAGGCAGCGGGGTATCAAGGCTGTCCAAGGTGTCGCCGAGGCTCTGCCTTTCGCGGATCAAACATTCGATTACGTTCTCATGGTCATTGTCCTCAGTTTCCTCGATGATGCAAAAGCCGCGCTCGTCGAAATACGCCGCATTCTGGCGCCCGGCGGCGTCCTCGTGATTGGCTTTCTGGACCATGGCTGCCCAACCGGACGCGACTACCTGACCCGGCGAGCACATGAGCTGTTCTTCCGGGAGGCTACTTTCTATACCGTCGCCGGGGTAGAAAGGCTTCTGGCCGAGGCAGGTTTCCACGATCTCTGCTGGGTGCAGACCTTGTCCCGTCCTCCAGAGGAGATAACGGGGATCGAGCCAATCCGGCCGGGTCATGGTGACGGTGCTTTCGTTGTTGTGAGAGGGGTCGGTGGCTAGATGTGGAGACGCAAATGATGGTGCAAACATCAAGGGTCGCGAAAGCCGCAAGGCGGACGGCAATCACCTTCGCCAGGACCATTCCCATCGTGCTGGGTGTGCTGGCCCTGGCGAGTCTGGTGACCGCGGCCATACCGCCGCATAGTATTTCCCGCATGCTGCCGATGGAGAGTGTTCTTGGACCGGTATTCGGCGCCATGGTCGGCAGCGTGGCTGCCGGGCATCCCGTCACCAGCTACGTCCTTGCCGGGGAACTCATGTCGGCTGGCGCAAGCCTTGCCACGATCACGGCCCTGGTCGTGAGTTGGGTTACTGTCGGGATCGTACACTTGCCCGCCGAGGCGGCAATCCTGGGAACACGCTTCGCGCTTTGGCGAAACGCGATCAGCTTCATACTTGCGATCGTAATGGCGTATGTCGTCGCGGCGCTGGTTCCGGCGATCTCTTAGCGCATGACGAAGATGATGCGATCAGCAGGGGATTACGCCAAGGGGTTCAGTGGCTGGTTATTCCTGGCCGCCGTGGGAGGGCTCTATGCCCTGGTTGGCTTTTTCGATCCCTCCCTGACCGCACAGGCATTATCTTCATTCGAATCGCTGCTCATACGGATCCTGCCGGTCCTGCTGCTGGTCTTCGGGCTCTTGTTCCTTGCCAGCCTGTTCCTGGAACGGAAATGGCTGGTCCGGCATTTGGGGCGGGCCAGCGGGATTGGCGGCTGGGCGCTCACTGTCCTGTGCGGAATCCTGTCGGCCGGTCCGCTTTACGCCTGGTATCCGCTGCTCGGTGAACTCAAGGAAAAGGGAGTGAGCAGCGCCCTGATAACAACCTTCCTTTACAGCCGGGCGCTTAAGCTGCCGCTGCTCCCCCTGATGGTGCATTATTTCGGAGTCGCCTATACAGTTGCCCTGTCGGTCTGCATCGTCGTTTTCTCGGTGGCGAGCGGCCTGCTGATAAAGCGATTTTACGACGTAGAAGTTTCAAACCACATGGAGGGCCCTCGAAAATGAGGATCGCAATTGCCGCAATGACGCGGGATGAAAATGCGAAGATCAGCCGCCGGGGCGCCCGCGCGGACTGCTATCTGGTGTACGACGAGACGGGTGCGCTGAGCGATGTGATCGAGAATCCCTTCAAGGACTACGACCGCGCCGTGGGCGTGCGCGTGGCGGACTACTTGGCCGACAAGGCGGTCGACATCGTGGCTGCCGCTAATCTGGGAACCGGCTTCACCAAGGCGCTGGACGCCAAGGGCCTCCGCCATGTGGAAAGCGAGGGCGTTATCAGGGAGGTCGCCAAGGAGCTGGGCTCGCGCTTCGGAACCGCATAGCCACTGAATTCGCGCCGCCCCTTTCGACATGGGGCGCGTGGGCCGTTTACACGCCGTCCTGTTTGGTCGGCGGCGGATGCCC
>JADFVY010000264.1 GCA_015222795.1 Pseudomonadota bacterium
CCTCCAGGGTTTCCATGTCGTAGACGATCACCGCGCCATCCATGTCCCAGATGCTCAACAGAGCATAACGTCCGTCCTTGGTGAATTCGATATGGGCGGCGGTCTTGCCGGGCGCGGGGCGGAGCGTCTTGACGATCTCCAGGGTTCGCTTGTCGATGATATGAACGGCGTCCTTGTTGGGCCCGAAGAACACGTCGACCCAGGCATAGTGGCTGTTTTCATGGCTGCGCATGAAGAAGCCGGGGCCTTGCGTATCGATAACCTTCACCACCTTCCAGCTCTTCATATCGATTACGCTGACCTTGCCTTCCTTGAGATGGGGCGTGGCCAGAACGCGGCGGCCCTTGTAATCGAAGGTAATGCCAGAGCCCAGATGCGGCATTCCCGGCAAAGGAACCTTGGCGATTTCGCGGCCCACATCCATATGCACGACAACCGCCTGCGTGCCGTCGCGCGACGCGCCGAAGACATGGCGATAGGGCTGGTCGAAAAAGAAATCTTCGAGCGGGCCGGTGAGTTCGATTCGTCGTACGGGGAACCGGTCCGCGGTAAGGCTCTCTTCGTGGCCTTCCTCGAAGCTGTGCACAAATCCCGCGAAACGGGCGGGCGGTTCATCCTCGTAGGAGACCTCCCACATCTCCGGCACGTCTTTCAGCGCAACGACAAAGCTGTTGCGCGGATATGCGGTGTAAACGGCGCTGACCCGCGAGGATTTGCCTTGCAGACTCTTGATCGGAATGATCTTGATCGGCTTAAGGTCGGTGGTGTCCAGCATCACCAGGTTTTGCGGCAGATAATTCGCCACCGCCACAAAACGCCCGTCGCCGGAAACCGCGATATTGCGGGTATTGATGCCAGCGCGAATTTCAGCGACGACCTGCAGACTGTGCAAATCGTATTTTATCACCCAGCCGTCGCGCGAGGCCAGATAGGTAAAGCGGCCATCGGGCGAGAACTTGGCCCCGCCATGCAGCGCAAAAGGACTGGGGAACCGGGCCAGGGGTTCGAATCTGTCGCCGTCCATGATGGTGACGTGATGGTCACCGCCCTCAACCACGACGAACAAATTCATCGGGTCGGCCTTGTGCAGGGGCGCCTTGGGCAGAGTCGCGGGATCGACATGCTGGATATGGCTGTCGTTTATTTCTTCCAGCCCCCAACCGGGAATCTCCGGTAGCGGCGTATAGATCAGCGTTACAAGCGCGTCGATCTGGGCCGCGGTCAACTTGTCGCCATAAACAGGCATCTGGGTCGCGGGACGGCCATTCGCGATTAAATCGTGGGCCGCCTTTTTGCGTAGCCGGCCAAGATTCTCCGGCAACAACGCCGGCCCCATGCCGCCCAACCGGTCGCCGCCATGGCATCCCGCGCAATGTTCCAGATAGATGGTTTCGGTATCGGGCGTATCGGCGGAGGCGGAACCGGCGGCCAGAAGCGCCGCCAGAAAACTAGCGCTGAGCAGCCGCTTCATCGCGCTTCCCCCTGTAGGGCCGATTGACGACGCGGCGGCCGGCGGCAATGCCTATCTCAGTATCGCTGAGGTAACAGGCGGGATCTTCTTCCCATGGGTCGCCGGTCAGGCGTTCGGCGCGCACGCGGGTATTGCCGCCGCAGATGGCGAAATGACGGCACTTCCCGCAACGGCCCTTGATCTGGCGTGGGCTGGCCTTCAGGCCGGCCATGATGGGGTCCGAGGTATCGGCCCAGATTTCGGAGAAGGGGCGATCCTTCACATTGCCGATGTCATAGTGCCACCACATGGTATCGGGGTGGACCGTGCCCAGATTGTCGATATTAGCGACGTTGACGCCCGAGGCATTGCCGCCCCAGGCTTCCAGTTTGGCCTTGATATGGGCGGCGCGGTGGGGGAAGTGCTTTTCGACCCACATCAGGAAATAAACCCCGTCGGCATCGTTGTTGCCGGTAACGAATTCCTTGTGCTCGCCCCGTTTCACATAGTCCCAACAGCGTTCGAACATCACATCCATGGCGTCGCGCGTGGTCCGGTGCGCGGCATCGTCGCCGCGATTGCGGTTACCGCGCCCGGCATATACCAGGTGGGACAGGTAGAACTTGTCGATATTCTCGCCTTCGACCAGGTCGAGGATACCGTTGAGGGATTCAATATTGCCCTCGGTCATGGTGTAGCGCACACCAACCTTGATACCCCGGTCATGGCATAGACGTATGCCGCGCATCGAGGCGTCGAAGGCGCCCTCCTGCCGGCGAAAGCGGTCATGCACCTCGCCGATACCATCCAGACTGATGCCCAGATAGTCGTAGCCGATTTCGGCGATGCGGTCGGCGGTTGCCTCGTCGATCAGCGTGCCGTTGGTCGACAGCGCCACGTAGAAACCCATCGCCTTGGCGTGCCTGGAGATCTCGAAGATATCGGGCCGCAACAGCGGTTCGCCACCCGACAGGATCAGCACCGGCACCTTGAACGTCTTCAGATCGTCCATCACCGTGAAAACCTGATCGGTGGAAAGCTCACCGGGGAAATCGGTATCGGCTGAAATCGAATAGCAATGCTTGCAGTTCAGATTGCAGCGCCGGACGAGGTTCCAGATCACGACCGGCCCCGGTGGCTTGGCGTTGCGCACCGGCGTGGGATTGTCGATCTCCTGCATGAACTGGCTGAGGCGAAACATGGTCTCTCTCTCCTACCCGGCGATTCGAAGGCCGGTTTTTTTCAGTATTTTGCTGCTGAAAAGCACGTCATGGCCACGGTCCCAGTCGCCAAGGACGGCGGCAATGTTCACTAGTTTTTCGGCTACCTCGTCACGGCCGCGGCCATGCACCATGGCGAAAAGATTGTAGGGCCAGTCCGGAAGGTGGCGCGGGCGGCGATAACAGTGGCTGACAAATTCCAGCGCGCCGACCATGTGGCCAGCCTCGGCCACATGCTCGTCCGGCACGTCCCATACCGACATGCCGTTGGCCTTCCAGCCCAGGGCGTAATGGTTCGGCACCGCGCCAATTCGGCGAATGGCGCCGGCATCCAGCAAATTCTGCATCCGTTGCATGACGTCGGCGGGCGCCAGGCCCAGCTCATCGGCGATGGCGTGATAGGGCCGCGCGACCAGCGGCAAGCCACCTTGCGTCGCCGCGACGATACGCCGGTCGACCGGGTCAAGCCCGGACTCATCGCCCATGTCCAACGCGTTACTCATGCGGTCAGCCTCAATTCGAGGAAATATTCCTCTTCCTTGGGCATATTCAAGACCTCGAGGCCGGTTTGTTCCTTGATCTGGCTCAGTATTTCGGCGATTCTCTCCGGCCGCTCCACACCGACCACGAACCACATATTCAGCGCGTGCTCGCGCTGATAGTTATGGGCGACCTCGGGAAAGGCATTGACGATTTCGGCGACCTCGTCGAATCGGTTTTCGGGCACCGCCATGGCCGCCAGCGTAAAGGCGCCGCCCAGCCTGGCCACGTCGTAGAGCGGCCCGAAGCGGGTCAGTGTACGGCTTTCCAATAGCGCCCGCAGGCGCTCGATCACTTCTTCCTCGGTCATGGCGAGCCGTTCGGCAATGGCCGCGTAGGGGCGTTCCTCAATCGGCACGCCGCCATGCAGGGCGTTGATCAATTCCCGGTCGAGGGCATCCATGGTCTCTACGTCCCGGCCGCGGCGCATTTGGCGTAGCGCGCGCCACGCTGTTTGAACTGTCGGGTGCTGAAAAGAACGCTGTGCGGGCAATCCGCCGCGCCGGCGGCGGCGGCGGCGGCCTCGGCCAGCGCCTCAACCCTGGTCCGGTCGCGGCCATGGATCATGCAGAACAGATTATAGGGCCAGTCCGGCAGACGGCGGGGGCGGCGATAGCACAGGGTCACATAATCCAGCGCCGCCAGCTTTCCCGCGACCTCCCCCACGGCATCGTCGGGGATATCCCAGACCACCATGGCGTTCGCCCTGTAACCCAGTTCGCGATGGGACAGAACCAGGCCAAAGCGCCGGATAAAGCCGCGCTTTGTCAGGTCCCTGATACAATCGATCACCTGCGCTTCCGACAGGCCGACCTGGCGCGCGACCGCCGCATAAGGAAGCTTCTCCAGCGGCAGCCCGTCCTGGATCGCGGCGATCAGTTCGCGTTCTTTGGGTGTCAGGTCCATTGCAGGGGAAATCCCAGATCGATGTGAAAAGCTTCTTCAAGCGGCAAATCCATGACGGGGATACCCGTGCGCCTGGCGATCTCGTCCAGCACCTCGGCGACCCGTTCGGCGTCCGGCGCGGCCAGCACGAACCACAGATTAAAACCGTGCTCGCGCTCGTAATTATGGTTCACCTCATCATAGTCGCTGACCAGGGCGGCAACTTCTTCCAGCCGCTCGGGTGGCACCGTCATGGCGGCCAGCGTACTGGCCCCGACGCGATGGGGCGCGAATACCGGGCCGACACGGGTGATCAGACCGGCATCCTTCATCCGGCCAAGCAGGTCCAGCACCGTATTCTCGTCGCAGCCCAACCGTTCGGCAATGGCCAGATATGGCCGGGACTCCAAAGGGAACTCCTTCTGAAATCCGTCCAGAAGCTCCTTTTCCAGCATGCCGAACTGGTCGATATTCATGCCCTACAACCCTGTCTTATGGGCGCGGGCGGTGAGGAAAATCCCGCTGGGTTTCATCACAGGCAATTCCTTTACGGGCTGGAGCGTGGCGGTATCGTATATCACCACCTTGTCCGCGTCCCGCACCGACACCCAGACTTGCTCGCCGCGCGGCGTGAACTCCATATGCAGAACCGCCTTGCCGGGTTTCAGCGTGGCGACGATCTTGCGGCTGGGCAAATCGATGACCTGGACCGTATCGTTCAGGGGATGGGCAAAATTGACCCAGACCTGACGCCCGTCGGGGCGGGCCACCGCGAAGACCGGTTGGCCATAGACCGGAATGCGCCCGGCTTCCCGCCAGGTATTCATGTCCAGCAACAACACCTCATGGCGCCCGACAGCGGGCAGTGCCGCATAGTTGCCGGCTACCGCCCAGCCCTCGAGATGTGGCATCTTGTACACCGGAAGGGGTTCCTCGCCGCGGCCGTAGCCATCCAGAATACGGCGCATGCCGGCTTGCGGGTTCCACATGTCCAGCAGGGACAACCCGTCCTCGCCGAACAAGCCGGCAATATAGTAGCGGCCATTGCCGGTGATCAGCGCGTCGTATGGCAAGGCGCCGATATCGGTGAATTTGGTCAGTTTTGGCGCGGTGGGATCGGCCATGTCCGCAATCCATGTCTCACCCGCGTCATAGAGCGTGAAGACGAAGCGATTCCCAGGCGCATCCACCAGCCCAATGACCTTCGAGGTCGAGCCGTCGGCGGCTGTCGCGGGAATGTCGGCGACCAGATCCAGTGTTTCCGCATCGAACACCTTCACGCCACCAGGCACATAGTTGGCGACGGCGACAAGTCGCCCGTCCTGGGATATCGCGCCACCGACGCTGTTGCCGCCCTGGACGACCCGATTGACGACCTTGCCGGCCAGGATATCCACCTTGGTCAGTCCGCCATCGCGGCCAAATACGAAGGCGTACCGCTCATCGCGCGAGAATACCACCGAGGCGTGGGAAGTATCGCCCAGGCCGGGCACCCGGGACAGGATTGTATTGGATGTTGTCTCTATCACGACGAGACTTCCCGCGGCTCGTTCGATAATCACACCCATGTCGCCTGTCCCGCGCGTGGGCGCCTGGGCGCAGCCGGCCAGAAGCGCGGCCGTCAGGGCAATCAGGCAGAGCATGATGGTTGCACGGACCGGTTTGTTAGTCATTTAGCTGGTTTCCCGTTACGCAACTGGCGAACAAGCCAGAAAGCTTCTTCCTCGGAGATTTCGAAATTCCACGGGCCCATCGGGGTGCCGGGACGGCCCAGCAGAATAGCGTCAACCAATCCCTCGTCGGGTTTCTCGGCGATATCCCGGGGCAACAATGCCGGCCCCAGGCCGCCCTTCCTGGTCAGTCCGTGGCAGGAACCGCAGTCCTGCTCCAGCAAATAAAGAAGTTCCTTCTGGCGCGGCGCCGCCGGATCGCCCGCAAACGCGGGTGACGCCCAAACGACGACGACCATGACGACCGCAATGAACCTAAGCATGCCCAGCCTCGCGCACAAAGGCAGCAAAATCGGCGGTGATGTCGGCGGGACGATTGCCCCGGTCCCTGGCGAATGCCGCAACCCGGCCAACGACGATCAGGGCAGGCGGGTTCAGGCCAGCCGCCAGAACCCGCTGGGGTAAATCGGCCAGCGTGCCGGTGCAGAGTTGCTGGCCGGGCATGGTGCCGCCTCGGATCGCCGCGGCGGGCGTTTCAGGCGGCAATCCCGCCTCGATCAACCGGTCGCTAATTTCCTCCAGATTAGCCAGCGCCATATAGAGGACCAGCGTCGTGTCCGGATCGGCAAGGCTCTTCCAGTTAAGGTCCAGCATTTCGCCGGCCCGCTGGTGACCCGTTACCAGTCGCACGCTGGTGGCCATGCCGCGATGGGTCAGCGGCACGCCGAACTCGGCCAGGCAGCCCGATGCCGCCGTGATGCCGGGGATAACTTCATAGGGAATAGCGTTGTTGCGGAGTTCTTCGGCTTCCTCGCTGCCGCGGCCGAAAACAAAAGGATCGCCACCTTTCAGGCGGACCACCGTGCGCCCCGGAGAGGCTAACCCGACCAGCAGCGCGTTAATGCGATCTTGCGGCACCGGATGGCAGCCGCTTTCCTTGCCGACGAATATACGTTGCGCCTCGGCCGGCGCGAGTTCGAGGATATCTTCCCCGACCAACCGGTCATAGACCAGTATGTCAGCTTGCTGGATGGCGCGTAGCGCCTTGACCGTAAGCAATTCCGGGTCGCCGGGACCGGCACCCACAAGATATACCTGTACTGTCTCAAGTCTGTCGGACATTCCCACCCCCTGGCTTATGGTTTGTCCACGAAATTATAAGAGGATCGGGTGGAGCCACATGGCCCCACCCTCTGCCCCTACGCTCAGTATATGTCGTGTTGAGTATTGTAGACGTTAAATTTGCCGGTCGGGGTCACAAGGCGCTCGTCCTTGATCACCGCTTTCAGCTTCCGGGTCGCGTCATCGATTACGACGATCGCAGATTCCTGCGTCTTGCCGTTCCACACCGAGAACCAGACCTCCGTGCCGTCCCTGTTGTATTCACCCTGGACAACGCGGCGGACACCTTCGGTGACGCCGGACATCTCGCCGATCGGGATGGTCACGTATCCCTTGTCGAGATTATTGATGTCGAACACGGCGACGGACGACGCGAGTTCGGCTTCCGGGTTAAGCGGCGTATCGACCCACAGGTTACTCGACTTTGGATGGGTCTTGATGAACAGCGAACCGCCACCCTGGCCTTCGATGCTCTCGACCATCTTCCAGGCGTTGTCCTTATGATTGATCGGATCGGTACCGATCAAAGCAATGGATTCGTCGCCCAGATGGCTGGTCGCCCAGACCGGACCGAATTCCGGATGGATGAAATTCGCGCCACGACCCGGATGCGGGGTCGTGCCGACCTCTATCAACGCCACCAGTACGTCTTCCTTGGTATCGACAACGGCTATCTTGTTACGCGCGTTGGCGGCGACGAGGAAGTAGCGGCCGGTCGAGTCGAAACCGCCATCATGCAGGAAGCGTTCGGCCTCGATATCGGTCACTTTCAGGTTCTTCAGGTCGGAATAGTCGACCATCAGGATATGACCGGTTTCCTTGACGTTGATGATGAACTCGGGCCGGTAATGCGAGGCGACGATCGCTGCCACGCGGGGTTCCGGATGAAACTCCTGAGTATCAACGGTCATGCCACGCGTAGAGACAATCTTCTTCGGCTCCAGCGTATCGCCGACCATGATGGTGAACTGGGGCGGCCAGTAGGAACCGGCGACCGCGTATTTGTCTTCCCAGCCCTTGAACTTCGATGTTTCGACCGAGCGGGCCTCCATGCCGACCTTGACTTCCGCCACGGACTGAGGCGGATCCATAAACAGATCGATCAGGTTGATCCTGGCATCGCGGCCGATCACATAGAGGTAACGACCCGACGCCGACACGCGGGAGATATGTACTGCGTAACCAGTATCGATGACCGTAACAATCTTCTTCGATTTACCGTCGATCAGGGCAATTTGCCCGGCATCGCGCAACGTGACCGAAAACAGATTTTCCAGGTCCAGCTTGTTGGCCTGTTTCTTTGGCCGCTTATCGACCGGGACGGCAACCTTCCAGGAGGCCTTCGTCGCCTCCATGCCCCATTCCGGCGGTGTCGCGGGCTCGTTGAGGAGATAATCCGTCATCAGGTCAATCTGGGCTTCGGTCATATCACCCGACGTGCCCCAGTTCGGCATGCCGCCCGGGGAACCATATGTGATGAATGACTTGATATATTCAGCGCCCAGTTCCTTGGTAACTTCGGTTGTCAGCGGCTTGCCGGTCGCGCCCTTGCGCAACACACCATGGCAGCCGGCGCAGCGCTCGAAATAAAGCTTGTTGGCTTCCTGGAACTGTTCAGCGGTTAGAACCGGCGCGCCTGGCAAGGTGCCAGGCTGGACGGCTGGCACATCCAGGCTGGGCTGATACTGCCCGCCTGGCGTGGTCTCATGCTTTTTCAGGTCGTCGGGCTTGGGTTGCTCGGCTGCGGCAACTGCGCCGCCGAAGGCAAAAGCAAGTCCCGCACCTAAAATGCTTGCGCGGAGGAACATCTTCATAGTGACTCTCCATTATTCGGGTATCTTCGCGTCAATACCTGACACCAGAGAACCCCTGCCGCATTGATTGATGTCAAACCGGACTTGCGCGTCACCATACTCAACGTTGACAATAATCAATGACGACCGATGCAATTACCGGGATGCTGCCAACCATGCATAATTTGTTGATTGCTCACGGTCTAGTGGAAGAGTTGGTAACGGTAATGGCCAAATTCAGGCGGTGGAAACGACCCATCTTTTACCCGCGGCGCTTTGTCGCCGTTTTTCTGGCGCTGCTGATATTATGCAACGGAAATCTGGCTCGAGCTGATCAGTTAACCGCCGACATGCTGGACCGGGTATTCCCGGGCGCCACCCATTTCGGAGCGATGGACGGTACGCCGCCCGCAATCCCAGCCTATTTAAACCACAATGTCATCGGGTATGTATTCCGCACCCATGCGGTGGTGCGATCACTTGGGCTGTCGGGAAAGAAACTGGACATACTGGCGGGGATCGACATGGATGGCATGATTACCGGCGCCGTCATTGTCGAACATCACGAGCCTATTCTGGCGATCGGCGTTTCCAGCGAGGATCTGGAGACATTTGTCACCAGTTTTACCGGGCGCGATGTCCGCGAGCCGATACGTATCCTGCGCCGGCCCGGCAAAGCGCCCGACGCCTTGCAGGCGGTCAGCGGAGCCACCGTTTCATCCCTGCTGATGTACGACGCGATATTTCAGTCAGCCCGGGCCATCGGGCAGAGCCGGGGTATTCTGGAAGGTGAAATTTCCGGCATCGATCTGATCGGATTCGAGAAAACCGGCTGGCCCGAACTTGTGGCCGACGGCTCACTCACAAAACTGCGCCTTACCGTCGGCGAAGCCGAAGCGCCGATGCTGGATAAAGGCGCGCAGTTATACGACCCGGTCGCGGGCGGCAATCCGGACAGTCTTTTCATCGAGCTCTGGACCGGCCTGGCGACCCCGGCGCGGATCGGACGCAATATCCTGGGTGCGCGCATATTCAACAGGCTGATGGGACAATTGAAGGAAGGCGATCACCTTGTTTTCATGGCCGCCAATGGACGCCATTCCTTCAAGGGCACTTCCTATATAAAGACCGGGCGTTTTGACCGCATCCAGATTACCCAGGGGGAAAACAACTTCCAATTCATGCGCGACGACCATATCCGTGTAGAGAAACTGCACGCCGAGGGCGCGCCTGAATTTCGTGAATCGGCGCTGTTCGTGATACCCGGAGACAGCGGATTCAACCCGGCGGAAGCATGGAGCCTCGAACTGATCGTTCAGGCCGACGGACCGGGGGGGGCGCCGGTATTCACGACGCACAACCTCACCTATCAAATTCCGGATCGCTATTTGGCGGCCACCGAGATGACGCCAATAGGCCGGCCATCCGATGCGCTGTGGCAGAACGTCTGGCTGAACCGCATTCCGGATGTGGCCTTCCTGCTGGCCATGCTAGGCATCCTCGGGGGAGTATTTTTTCTGCAGGACATCGTAGTTAAGCAAAAAATGTATTACAAAATTTTCCGATACAGCTTCCTGACCGTGACTTTGTTATGGCTGGGCTGGTACAGCATGGCGCAGCTCTCGGTGCTCAATGTGTTGACTTTCGCGGGGGCTCTGCGCACCGAATTCCGCTGGGAATTCTTCCTGCTGGAACCCTTGATCTTTATTCTGTGGGCCTTCGTGGCGATGTCGCTGCTGTTCGGGGGTCGGGGGGCTTATTGCGGATGGCTTTGTCCGTTCGGCGCGCTGCAGGAACTGCTGAACCGCATCGCCCAACGCTTCCACGTACCGCAATTGCGCCCTCCCTTCGGGCTGCATGAGCGGCTATGGCCACTTAAATATATCGTCTTCCTGGGGCTGTTCGCGGTGTCGTTGACCGCCTTCGACATGGCCCAGGCCGGCGCCGAGGTGGAACCCTTCAAGACCGCAATCGTCATGCGATTTATACGCCAATGGCCGTTTGTACTTTATGTTCTGGCGCTTCTGGGGGCCGGGCTGTTCATCGAACGGGCCTTCTGCCGGTATCTGTGCCCGCTGGGCGCGGCGCTGGCGATTCCCGCACGCATCCGGATGTTCGAATGGCTGAAACGGCGGTGGCATTGCGGGCGCCAGTGCAATATCTGCGCGACCAAATGCCCGGTCCAGGCGATCCATCCCAACGGCAGCATCAATCCGAACGAATGCATCTACTGCCTCAACTGCCAGACCATCTATTACGACGACACCATTTGCCCGCCATTGATCGACCGCCGCAAACGCCGCGAGACGAGAGCCGAGGCGAGAGCCGCGGAGGAACCCGCCAATGCACAATAAACAAGCCATGACCCGGCGCCGGGCACTAACGATATGCGCCGGGGTAGGTGCGGCGGCTGCGCTGGGACTACCACGCGGACACGCGAAAATGCCGGAAATGGAATGGCGTGGGCAAGCCCTTGGAGGACAAGCACGCATAACAATACGCCACGCCGACGAGGCGGTGGCGAGAAGAGTAGTGGGATTTTGTGTGGGGGAGATTGAAAGGCTGGAAAGAATCTTCAGCCTGTACCGGAGCGACAGCGAGATATTGCATCTCAATCGCGGGGGCCGGTTGGACGGCCCTTCCCATGATTTCCGGCTGCTGCTGGGCGAGGCCCAGCGCTATGGGAATTTAAGTGGCGGTGCGTTCGATGTGACGGTGCAACCGCTTTGGCGGCTTTATTCAAGCCATTTCGCCGCCCGGCCCGAGCCATCCGAAGGACCCGGGCGAAAGGAAATCGAACAGGCCCGTTCCCTGGTCGATTATCGCGGCATCGACCTGGATAACGGCCGGGCCGTACTGGCCCACCGCAATATGGAAGTCACCCTGAACGGCATGGCCCAGGGCTATATCACCGACCGTATCGCCGACATGCTGCGTGACGCCGGCATGACCGATGTGCTGGTCGATATGGGTGAAATTCGCGTTTTGGACGGCGGAACATGGAAGGTAGGCGTCCAAGACCCGCGTCAACCCGGACGGACGATAAGAGAACTATCGGTCGGCGGTGGCGCGGTAGCGACGTCGGCCGGCATGGGCAGCAAGTTCGATGGCGCTGGCCGCTTCCATCATCTGTTCGATCCAGCGGCGGGCGTAAGCGCGGATAATTGCCTGTCAGCAACCGCGATCGCGCGAACGGCGATGGAGGCCGACGCTCTGGCCACCGCGCTGGCTGTATCGCCAGTTGAAGAAGCAAAAAACCTTGTCCGCGCCTTTCGCGGGCAGCGGGCCATAATCGTCATGGCGGATGGCGGCATAGAGGAAATAGAGGCATGAGCGACGACATAATCGAGGCCGCCCGGGCGGCCAAAAGAAACGGCCCGGTATTTCTGGAATACGGGTTCCGGCCTTTTTTTCTTGGCGCGGGTATCCAGGCGGTTCTGGCCATGGGTGGCTGGGTTTTGTGGATTTTTCTGCTCAGGGCCAAGGCGATGCCGGACGGTCTTACCATCGCGGTGCCGGTTCATATCTGGCATGCCCATGAGATGATTTTCGGATACGGCCTGGCCGTGGCCGCCGGATTTTTCCTGACCGCCGTGCCAAGCTGGACGGGGAAAAAACCGGTGCGCGGGCCCATGCTGGGGATATTGTTCGGGCTATGGCTGGCGGCCCGGCTGGTCAGCTGGTTTTCCGCCTCACTGCCGCCGATCGCCGTGGCGTTGCCAGAGCTTGTCTTCATTGCGATGTTAACGGCGCTTGTTGGTCACGCGCTGCTGGCCGGCTGGTCCAAGCGCAATTTCCTGCTCCTGCCAGTCCTGGCGGCAATGTTCACCGCCGCGGTCCTCTATCACCTCGGGTTCCCTTATCCGGCCCACATATTTGGCCTGGACACATTGCTGGTATTAATCACCGTAATTGGCGGGCGGGTCGTACCCGCCTTCACCACCAACGCGCTACGCCGTGACGGAGTCACGCCGCTTCCCCGCGCTTCCGGCAAACGCGATGTCGCGGCCATCCTGTCGGTCGTCGGCCTGACCATCGCCGATCTCGCCCTGCCCGGCTCCACAATTACCGGCGCGATAGCCATCGTCGCCGGCCTGCTGGTGGCCGGCCGCATGATCGGATGGCGCACACCGAAAGTGTTTAAGGCGCCCATCCTCTGGATATTGCATCTGGGATATGGCTGGCTGGCCTTCGGGCTCGTCCTGAAGGGGGTCGCAATTATTACCGGCGCGATACCGGAAACCACCGCAATCCACGCCCTGACAATCGGCGCCATCGGCAGCATGACCATGGGCGTCATGAGTCGCGCCGCCCTCGGTCATACCGGCCGCGAGTTGACGGTCACCACCGCCATGGCCACCGCATATCTGCTGGTCAGCCTGGCCGCGATTATCCGTGTATCCAGCGCCGCCCTGCCCGCCGGGCTTCATGACGAGGTCGCACTTTTATCAGGCGCGGTCTGGATAACCGCCTTCCTTATATTCGCGGCGACCTACTGGCCGATATTAACCCGACCGAGAGTATCGATGGCCGCGTGAAACCTACCCCGCCGCCTCGACGTGGAAATTCGGTGTCGATAGAGAAAGCTCCATTTCCTCGTCGGTCATTTCGATCGGGATTTCCCCAAAAAGCGGGGTGCTGAGATATCGTTCGCCGGTATCGGGCAGCATGCAAAGGATGTTCGAGCCTTTCGGCGCATCTTCGCAGACCTTAAGGGCGCCGGCGAGGGTCGCGCCCGCCGAAATTCCAACGAAGATACCTTCTTTCGTGGCCAGATCCCTGCTGCAGCGCATGGCATCGGGGCCCGCAATCGTCAAAATACGATCGATAACACCCGTATCGACGACGTCTCCGGTTAATTTGGGAATGAAGTCGGGGGTCCACCCCTGCATGGGGTGCGGCGCGAAGGATGGATGGCTGGCGGCCGGGCCACCGTCCGGCTTTCTTTCCTGCGCGGTCCCACTGCTAAGCATCGGCGCTACTTCGGGTTCGCAAACGACGACCTTCGTATTCGGGCTTTCTTCCGCGAGAACGCGTGCGACGCCCTTCAACGTGCCGCCCGTACCAAAACCCGTCACCCAGTAATCCAGCGACTCACCCTTGAAATCTTCGATGATTTCCCTGGCGGTCGTGCGCGAATGGATATCCGGATTGGCCTCGTTTTCAAACTGGCGTGTCAAAAACCAGCCATGTTTCTCGGCAAGCTCGATCGCCTTGTTGACCATGCCCGTGCCCTTTTCCTTGGCCGGGGTAAGCACCACCTGCGCGCCGAGGAAGCGCATAAGCTTGCGTCGCTCGACGCTGAAGCTTTCCGCCATGGTTACCACCAGCGGATAACCCTTCTGGGCGCAGACCATGGCGAGGCCGATG
The DNA here is from genome assembly GCA_015222795.1 of Pseudomonadota bacterium. Taxonomy (GTDB): domain Bacteria; phylum Pseudomonadota; class Alphaproteobacteria; order UBA8366; family JADFVY01; genus JADFVY01. The sequence continues at coordinate 14,051 of JADFVY010000264.1, forward strand.
CCCGTGTTGCCGCTGGTCGCCTCGATAACCGTCTGCCCGGGTTTGAGCGCGCCGGACTTTTCAGCCTCCTCGATCACCCCGAGAGCCAGCCGGTCCTTTACCGAACCCATGGGATTGAATGCCTCGATCTTCACGTAGAGATTCACGCCGGCAGGCACCAGTTTACCAATTCTCACAACCGGCGTGTTGCCGATCGTCTTCAAAATATTTTCGTATTTTTGTCCCATGTTCTCTGTCCCCGTTTATTTGGTGTTTACGATTCAAAGGCCTGATAGTCTAAAGTAGACGGATACCACTGTTTTTCAATTTTTGGAATCGATTCCAGTTTCCCGACCCAGCCTTGAGCCGATCTGGACCATATCTGTTTGGCGGGTACCAACTCATCGCGTTGGCGGATAGTTCCCACACGAATTCCTATAAGTTTCGGTTCTTTCCCTACCGACGTGGAATATATAGGCGAACCGCACGCGGGGCAAAAGGTTTGCTCTCGTTGATTACCGCTTTCGGCGGTTTTTACGTAAACCTTCATCTCGCCAGTAAGTAGTTCGAATGACGAATCGGGCGCAAACGCGACAGTGCGAAAGGGGGCCCCGGAAAGTGCCTGACAGTCCGTGCAATGACAGACGATGACTTTACCCTCATCGACTTCCGCCTTGAAGGTTATGCCGCCGCAGTGACAGACGCCGTCGACTTTCATGTTTTGTCCTCCGGTCTAAGAGCCTGGCCCGAAATATGTTGCTGTTTTCATTGGCGTTCGCCGAGTCGAATGCAAGGCGCGGCCCGCGGGGCGATGCCTCGCATCGGCCAAGGGACGCAACGCGGCAGTCGGCCGGCGAACGCCAATGAAAACAGCA
>JADFVY010000265.1 GCA_015222795.1 Pseudomonadota bacterium
GTCCAGCGGAATCTGGGCCGGCGGATTCAACCGCCACCTTCCCCGCCGTCTCTGTCGGGGGGCGGTCCGTCCGCCAGGTAGAGAGGACTTTCCAGATAACGCCCCATAGCGAAGCGTACCAGCACGCCCACCACCGCCGCCACCGGCACCGCCAGCAATATACCGACGAAGCCGAACAGGGCGCCGCAGGCCAGCAAGGCGAAAATCACCCAGACCGCATGAAGACCGACACGTTCGCCCACCATCTTTGGCGTCAGGAAATTGCCCTCGATAATCTGGCCAACCAGGAATACCGCCGCTACCAGCCCGACGAACAGCCAGCTGTCGAACTGGGCGATCGCCAGCCCCATGCCGACGACGAAGCCGGCCAGCATGCCGAAAAACGGCACGAACGAAACCAGCCCGGTGCCGAAACCGATGATGAAACCGAAATCCAGGCCCACGAGGCTGAGGCCGATACCGTAAAAGCAGCCCAGGATCACGCAGACCGTCACCTGTCCACGCACGAACCCGGCCAGCGTGCGGTCGATCTCGCGGAACTGCTCGCGAATGGTCTCGACATGCGCGCGCGGCAGCCAGCTATCCACCTTGGCCACCAGATGGTCCCAGTCGCGCAGCAGATAGAAGGACACGATCGGCGTGATGACCAACAGCGACATCAGATTGGCCAACGCCTCCAGCTGGTTGACCAGCCCGCCGGCCAGGCGTGCAAGCCATTTCACCGCGTCGCCGGTGCTGGCCTTTATGGTTTGGAGCAACTCCGCCACACCGTCTTTGCCGATATAGGGCTCCAGCCACGCCAGCAGCGGCGCGATTTTTTCGCGAACGGCAGCCGTGTAGTCGGGGATCTTCTCGAACAGCTCGACGATCTGGCCAAAGGCCAGCGGCGCCAACAGAACCAGCAACAGCGAGGCCACCAGGAAGAACCCGGCGGTGATGAATGTGGTCGCGACCATGCGCGAGCTGCCCTTTTTCTCCAGCCAGTCGCAGGCGGGGTCCAGGAAATAGGCCACCGCCATGCCGGCCACGAAGGGCAGCATCACGCCGCGCAGCAGATACAGCAGCAGCAAAAAGACCGTCAGGCCGATCGCCCAGGCCCAGGCGCGTTGCTGGTATGTCATTGCAATCCTCCCGGTGGCGTACCCGTCGGCGACGCCGCATGCATCCGCCACAGATACGCGATGCCGGATATCGTTGTCGTTAGCGCCACCGTATAGACCAGAATATCATGCCCGACCCCGATATCGGGAAATCCGAGTCCGAGCCGCGCCATGACCAACCCGGCCAGGATAATCTGCAGCGCGGTGTTCAGCTTGCTGATCATCAGTGGCCGCATGGCGGTCTTGCGGTCCTTGCGCACCACGAATGAGGATACCCCCATCAGCGCCGCGTCGCGCGCCACGATCAGTACGACCAGCCAGATGGGAATGAAACCGCCGCGCCCCAGCAACAGAAAGACCGCGATCAGCAGCAGCTTGTCGGCCAGCGGGTCCAGGTAGCTGCCCAGCACCGAGCGCGCATCCAGCCGCTTGGCGAGATAACCATCGATCGCATCGGAAGCACCGGCGCAAATAAACACCCAGAAAGCGATCGTTACCTTGTCGGTCAGGAACAGCCAGACAATGACCGGCACGGCGATCAGTCGCGCAATCGTTATGATATTGGGCAACGCCTTCCACGAAAGGGGCACGGGATCACACCAGTTGTCAGTTGCCGCCGGTCCGCCGCAGCAACCATAGCGGATGATCCGGTGAAAAGGCCAGTTCCAGCCCGCGCTGCGCCAGCGCCGTGCGCAACTGTTCGGTGGATCCCACGTAAACGAGGTCCAGCTCGACTTCTTTCTGGGACATGCGCGCCATCGATATCGACTGAATGCGCGACATGCCGTCCAGGCGCTCGCGCACGTCGCGCCAGCTGCCCAGTCCCTCGATGGGCACCAGAACGGACATCCGCTCCACCATGCTGAAATCGAGGATGTTTTCCTGTTTCCAATCGCGCTCCAGCCCGTCGAGTATCTCACCGGCTACCTGGCCCAGAAAAGCCGTCAGATTGCCGCTGCCCTTGTAGCGCTGCTCGATAATCGTGCCGTCGTGGCTGCCGCCCACGAATTCCAGGCTTATCTTGACCTTACGGCTGGCCTGGTTGCCACTGATGGACGCGATGGCGATCATGGCGCCGGTGGCTTCGTATTTCCGGCCGATTGCCAGCATGGCGCCCGGATCGCCGGAGATCGCCTGGTTCACGTTGACGGTGGCGACATCGGAAAGATCGCCCAGCGGCATCACCACCGAGAACAGCCCCGGATGGGGCGTTCTGCCGGCCCAGGCCCGCCGCCAGGGATTGGGATCGTCCCACAGCCGACGCGCCGAACCTGTATCGATAACCGGCAGGACCACGAC
>JADFVY010000266.1 GCA_015222795.1 Pseudomonadota bacterium
ATGAACGCCGAACGTATTCTGATCGCCGCCGAGGCGCTGGGCGATTCCCGATGGTTTACCGCCAAGGCATCGGCTTACGCTACTGAACGCGAGGTTTTCGGCCGACCGATCGGCGCCAACCAGGGCATCCAGTTCCCGATCGCCCGGGCTTACGCCGAGACCGAGGCGGCGGATCTTATGGCACGCAAGGCGGCGGCGCTGTTCGATGCCGGGCAACCTTGCGGGGCCGAAGCCAACATGGCCAAACTGCTGGCATCCGAGGCCGCATGGCACGCTGGCGATTCATGTTTCCAGACCTTTGGCGGCTTCGCGTTTGCCCGCGAATACGACATCGAACGGAAATGGCGGGAGACCAGGCTGTTCCAGACGGCGCCAATTTCAACGAATATGATTCTGGCCTATATCGCCCAACATGTGCTGGGCATGCCCCGTTCGTATTAAGATTTTAGCCTCGATTGGAGGCAATTTATGCGATTGCCTTTTAAAGCCGCACCCAACGCCCGTTCCATGTCCGGCATGCCAGGCCCGGAACCAACCGGTCGCCGCCCTCGCCGCTGATCGTCTGGCGGAAGGTTCGGCAAAACTGCCCCGCCTCGGTTTTCATGGTCTTGGTTACAATCATTGTCACGGCGATATCGCCACCGCTCGACCGCCAGTTTGCGGTTTTGCCGGACGGCATGCGCTCCAACGTTTGCTGTTCCAGATCGTAGATTGCGCGTTTGGCGTCCCGGTTCAGCCCGTCAAATCCCTGCTGAATCGAAACCAGTTCGGTATCCCGCGAATCGCGACCGAGAAATTGATCCACGCGCCGCACGTAATGCCCGATTTCAGGTACATAATACCAGACACGCTTTTCGCGCCATTTGCCCCTGCTGTATCGTTCGCAGGAAACTTCGACCGAATCGAAATTGCCGAACTGCACTTCGACCTCGGTATTGCCGACAACCGTGCAGATCCATTCACGATAGAACAACCGCTCACCGTTTTGCCCGTCGAGCTTGACCCGCACCTCGCTTTTGAACTGCCGGCGGGTGCCGGGAATCAATGGCCACATTGTATCGGGCGGCACATCGAAATTGCGCGTCACCTGCCCACTATCGGTTTTCGTTTCGATCGATGGAAAGATGAAATTGGGATAGCGCTCGAAATTTGAGTCGAGGTCGTTGCGCCAGACGATCCGGTCGTCGAGAATTTCCTGAATGGTTTCCGTGCGACCACTGGAATAGGTATAGGCATCGCCCCGGTGGTATGCCGGTAAATCGCCCAGCGGCGGCCCGTCATAATCTGGCGGATCGTAGTTCGCCGAGAGTTTGCCACGCAAATTTTCCAGAATACCGCCGGCCACTTCGGCTGTTGAGGCGCATCCGGCAAGTACCAACAGCGCAATGATAGAAGCGCTCCTGATCAAATCCCGGAATAAACGGCCAGTCAATATCTCTGCCTCACACAGCCTGAACCACCCAACACCACGGGGGCCCCGTTTCGGGAGCCCCCCTTCCATAACCTCTTATTCCCGTCCGTGCCGCCTTAGGAGCACCTGGCCCCGTGGCGACATCAAAATTGTAGTTTTCCGCTCGCGTTTGGCGCCGAAATCGCCTCGACTGTCTTGACCCAGCGACCTTCTTCGCCCGCCTCGCGGCAAGCTACTCCATAATTGGGTTGATCGGGCGTTGCGCCGGTGTCGATCGTGCGGAACGCGCGGCAGAACGTGCCATCGTCCCTGCGATAGGTCTTGACCGGAACGATCGCGCCGCTGCGCCCATTCTCCGGGTTGGCCCAAATCAAGGCAGCATCGCTCTTCTTTGTTTCCAGCGCCTCCTGGAAGGCAGCCTCGCGCCAGGGGTCGTTCATGGCGGCAACGGCCACTGCCGCCTGATGCGCCATGCCGCCCGGGTTCACGTCCGACGAAAACTTCTGAAGCATCATTCCGCCACCAACCATTACGGCGGCAAATACGGCGGCTGTTGCGAATGCCGCAATCGACCGCTGGCGCGCCATCGGAATAACCGAAGCCGCGGCGGTTTCCCCACGAGCCTCGGCCAGCGCCGGTGCGGGCACTTCGTTCCCGTAATCCGGCGCACCGAGAATCATGTTTACCAGATGCGACGGGACAATCTCTCCGCTCACATCGTCGGCAACGGGCGCCATGTCGAAGACATCGAGCAGTTTGTCCGGCACTGTTTCATGCAGGACATGATTATGCGCGGCGCGAATCAGGGACGCGCCATCGCGCAGCTTTCCCGCCATCTCGCGGGATTCCGCATCTTCCGCCAGCAACACTTCAACCAGCATTGCGGATTCGATATCTAGCTCGCCATCAACATATGCAACCAGTGTATTGGCATCGAGCTGTTTCATAACGGCCTCTCAATAATCATTGTTCGTTAAGACCTGTCCGGTTCTCCAGTAGCCCTTGCACTTACACTTCTCCGCCACTGGCGACCGCGACTTCGGAATCGGGGCCGCCAACCATGCGGTTCAGCGCAAGCCGGGCCCTTGAAAGACGGCTCATTACCGTCCCCACGGGGATCCCCAGCGTTTCAGCGGTTTCTTTATAGGAGTGTCCTTCGACACAAACGAGAAGCAGAACCGACCGCTGATCGGGCGGAAGGCGCTGCACACCACGGCGAACAGATTCCAGCGTCAGCCGGTTCATGGTGGCCTGTTCGCCATCCATGCCCGGAACCTGTTGACCTTCCGGATCGACGACCGACAAATGGCTTCCCCGCAACTTGCCCATGCGGATTGCATCTATCCACAAGTTCTGCATGATGCGGAACATCCAGCTGTCCAGCCTTGTTCCGGGTTGCCACTGGCCTATACGCTGAATTGCCCGCTCGCAAGCTGCCTGCACAAGATCATCGGCTTCGACCTCCGATCCAGTCAGGCCCCTGGCGAACCGCCGCAACCGCGGCAGCAGGGCAATCATTTCGGCTTTTGTGCGTTTGTCCAAAGGGACTTTCCCTTAACCGTTCATACATCCTAACGAAGCAGTTCGAAGTTTATTCCAGAGATTGTAAAAAAAACCTGAAGATAACCGGACAGCATGAATAATTTTTTTGAAATCCACTGGGTTTTTTCATCAATATTTACGAAAATTTAGAACATCCGGCGCATTCTCCTGGTTTGTTAACAGCCGTATGGGGGCGTCACTGTTTTTTTTCGATCGCCCGTGGAATATTGCCGGCACCCCATCGTTGTCTCTGCATAAACGCGCTAAATGCGCACGGGGGATCGAACCCAAAGTTCATTTCGTGAGGACGAGTTTAAGATGATGCACAAGTCGAACAAGAAGATTGAAGGAAAGGCCCGCACTCTTCGCGTGGCCTTGCTGGCTTCTGTTTGCGCCATCGCCTTGGCGGCCACGGTCGCGATGCCGGTCGCCCTTGATAACCACGGATTGACTGTAAAGTCCGCCATTGCTGGAAACGGCAATGGCGGCGGTAATAGCGGCGGGAATGGCAACGGCAAGGACAGCGCGCCTGGCCAGGATAAGAAACTGGCGGACGATGCATCCACCGCCGAGGAAGATTCCGCCATGGCCGCCGTGGAAGGAATAGATGCGGAGGGCGGAGAGCTCCCGCAGCCGGTGATCCTGCCAATCGCCGAGGACGCGGAACCAGCGACCAACAAGGTTATCAAGGAACTTGCCGGCCTGCCCGAGGAATCGGCGCTGTCGGAAGAAGAGGAAATGAAAGCGATCCGGAGTGGCTGGGGAACCTGGCGCACCGCCGACGGACCGGAAACCGTGATCGCTCAGTAATGTTTAGCCATTTCCAGATGGTCGAGGGAAATGGCAGGATTTCAGACCAGTTAACACGTCCAATCTTGACGGCGGAGGGTCACCCCTTCCGCCGTTTTTTTTGCTTTTCGGCAAACCGGCGATTTTAACAAACCATTAAGGAACTCTCTTAACGGGGTCTTCAGGATTTTGCGGTCTAATATGGGATGTTAGCGTAGATGTATTCGCATGGCGCCTGAGTGAGAACTTATTTGCCTGGACCTGGACGCCGGACGGACGGGAAAATAAGTGTTTATCGAATGTTATTGAACTGAACGAGGCTGAACATAATTCGGCCCGCCAAACGCCCGGAGGGCGATATGTTTGAGACAGGAATTTTGAATATCGAAGTTATTGCGAAAGACGCGCAGGGATTGACGCGCGCTTCCGTCAGGCACTCAGATGATCGGCCGGAATTGAAAAAGAGGCTTTGTGGTTGTATCGCCGCATGCGTCTTCACGCTTGCCCTATTGACGCCGGTTTCCATTGATTTCGCGAATGGCAAAATCGCCGTTAACGCCGCCATGGCGCAGGGCAACGGCAACGGTAATTATGGCAACGGTAAGGGCAATGGCGGCGCCAACGATCAGAATCCCGGCAACAATGGAAACGGTGGAGATGGCGACGGAGATGGCGATGGCGATGGAGATGGCGATGGAGATGGCGATGGAGATACCGCTCCTCCCACTATTCCCGTGACAGACGAAACCGGCCAGGATTCGGGCGGAGATACGGCAAGCAGCATGGCCGACAGCGACTTCAGCGAAGCGATGGTGGCTGTCGCCGGCACGCCCGCGGAAGGCCCGATGGCGGGAACGCCGGCCACCACCCTGCCGACAATCAGCCAGTTATTTTCGATGGGCGACGAGGCGGCCGTATCAACCGAAGACGAACTGGAGTTGATCGCCAACGGCTGGGGCGCGACGAACTGACCTGCCCCGCCGGGAGACACCGGCCAGGCAATACCGAACAATGCGGCCCCCTCGTGGGGCCGTTTTTTTGTCCCGCTTTCAGAGTCTGGCCCGAAATATGTTGCTGTTTTCATTGGCGTTCGCCGAGTCGAATGTTAGGCGCGGCCCGCGGGGCAATGCCTCGCATCGGCCAAGGGACGCAACGCGGCAGTCGGCCGGCAAACGCCAATGAAAACAGCAACATATTCGGGCCAGGCTCTCAGGAACGAATGAGAACTACCCGCGGAGACAGGAGATACCGATAGCGCTTCCAGCTCGAAATTACTTCGTTTACCGATGCATATCGAGGATATGACCTCCCAATTCCCTCCTCATGTCTTTTGTTTATTTTTAGTTTACTGTTTGTCCGTAAGATCGCGAATTGTACTTTGGTATTTACGCCCGGTGCAATACGCAAGGGCGTAAAATGGGGACGAACCAATTCTGGCGATCTAGAAATGACTTCAGACCGAGCAACTCATGATTGCGTCTGGCGGGGACGCTGGGACGCGCGACTGACGATAACAGTCGGCGCAATCCTTATCGCCTTTGGTTTATCCTCGCAAATCGCCCAGGCCCAGGGGAGGTCGATCAAGGTCACGCAGGTGCAGAGCCTCGAGTTCGGCATCTTAGGAGCAACCAACACCACCGGCACCGCCACAATACGCAGCGACGGCACCAAGCTTGTATCGTCCGGCATTCTGGATCTCGGTGGCGTTTCAAACCCGGCCGTATTTCTGATTCAGGGCGAGAAATTCAAATCATTCACTATTTCGCTGCCTGCATCCGCCACAATCACCCTGACCGGCGGCCCCGCCGCGATATTGACCGATTTTGAATCGAGCCCGACAATTTCCGGGATCCTGAACGCGCAAGGTCGGGCCACCGTAACAGTCGGTGCCACGATGAGCCTCACACCTACGCTTTGGCAGGGAAGTTACGGGGGAGTATTCGACATTCTTGTCGCATATCAGTGAAACTGACTATTATTAAATATAGTTTAATTTATTTTGTATTTTATATTAATTTAATATTTTAGATCTGGCACGATTATTGCTATTAATACTTCCGTAACTAACATAACATAAGATTACTAATACTACCGTATTCACTTGGATATTTTTCTGTCAGGAGTTTTCAATGTTTATGTTCAAAAGTCTGCGGGGTCCGGCTTTGGCCATCTGCGCCGCGCTCGCGGCGATGGCGTCCTCGAACGTTTATGCCCAAGCTACAGAAACGGGGACGGCCAACGCCAACGCAACGATCGCCAAGCCGATCACGATTGTATCGACGGACGATCTCGATTTCGGCGTCATCGTGCCGAACGGAACCGGCAATGGCTCGTTGGATGTCACCATCAGCACGGCCGGTGCCAGATCAATTGCCGGCGATGTCGACGGCGCCCTGCTCGGTGGCACAATCGGCGCGGCCGGCTTTAAGGTTACCGGTCGACCCAACGCGACCTACGCGATTACGCTTCCGCCCGGGGCGGCGACCATCACGGCCGCCACCAGCGCCGCCACCATGTCGGTAGACACGTTCACCGAATCTACCGGCAGCACTAGCGGCACGCTTGTTGTCGGTGGCACTCCGGGCCTCGGCGAGCACACTTTCACGGTCGGCGCTACCCTTACCGTCGGCGAAACCCAGGCCGACGATACCTACACCGGAACATTCGACGTAATCGCGACGTATAACTGATAATATCGCTTCTCGGCGGGGAGGAGGGAATACGGGCCTCCCTGCTGGGACATCTTGGATTTCGGAAGGGGGTTGCAATGACCGTCCGTAAATCAGTACCCGGGTCGATCAGGCGAGTCCTGCTTGCGCTGCTTGGTGTCGTGGCGGCATTTCCCGCGCAGGCAGTGATGGAATCGGACAGCACAACAGGCCGGATCAACGCCGAAATTACGACCCCTGTCGCCGTAACCGAGGCGACAGATATGTCGTTCGGCTGGATGGCGCAACCCGCCAGTCCGGGAACGGCCCTGCTCACCCCGGCCAACCGGATAGTAAGCAGCGGCCTGGCGCTCATGACAATCGACGGCGCTTCGTCGGCGAAGATCGTGATTTCCGGCACACCTAACCAGACCGTGGGGTTGTTGATCGACAACATCGCGAATTTCGGGAATGGGGCCCGGACGGTCTCCGTGTCGAGCTTCACCCATGACGGTGGAACTTCGCCGGCCCTCGGCCCCGACGGCAAGGCGACCATCGACCTCGGCGCAACGCTGCATCTTTCCGCGAATACGCAAAATGGCCGGTACCGGGGCGCCTTCGATATAATTGTATCAAACAACTGACTGCGTTAGTCTGGCAGGGGTTTGAAGTCCGGGATCGAAATTGAAAGACTCACCCCACGATGCACACGAAACATTTTTCCCCCTTGTTGTCTGGTCTGAGTGGGCTTGCTTTCCTCGTCGGTATCGCTTTCGCTGGCGGGCAGGCCTTCGCACAGGGCGGCCTCGGCAATATTACCGTCACGCCGACCCGCATCGTTCTGGAGGGACGGGCGCGCTCGGGCACAATTGCCCTGGCGAATACCGGCGCCAAAAAGGCGACCTACCGCCTGACGGTTATCAATATGCGGATGAACGAGACCGGCGGGTTCGAGCAGATTGAAGAAGGCCAGGCGCGCCCCGGAGAACAATTCGCGGAAGGGCTGATCCGCTATGCGCCACGCCAGGTGACGCTGGAGCCCGGCGAGACCCAGATCATTCGCATTGCCGCCAGAAAGCCGGCTGGATTGGCGGCGGGGGAATATCGTTCGCATCTGGTGATCCGGGCGGTGCCCGAGGCCGGCGCCGGCCGCAGCATCGAACAGAAATCCGGCGAGGGAGTCGAGATTTCGCTGGCGGTGATACCCGGCGTGGCCTTGCCTATCATCCTTCGCCACGGCGACGTCTCGGCTAAGGCGTCGTTGTCGGACATCACCTACGATCCCCCGCCGATGACCAGCGGCCGCGCCGGGGCGAGTCTGACCTTTCGTCTCAACCGGGCTGGCGGCAGTTCAATATACGGGGATCTGGGGGCGACTTATTTCGCGCCGGAGAGCGACGAGGGCGTTCTTGTTTCAGAGGTCAACCAGCTCGCGGTCTATACCCCGAACGATCACCGCATCGTGACGATGTCCCTGACTTTCCCCGAAGGTCTCGAACCTCAAAGCGGCGGCAAATTCGTTGTGATCTACCGGACGCCACCCAAGGACGGCGGCAATACGATCGCCGAGGGCGAATACCGCATTCAGTAAATCCTGTCTCGGCCCGGATCGGTTCTACAAGGCCCTGTCGATAATTATATCGACGCCACTGGCGATCGTGCCGTCGCCCCCGATCGTAACCGCCTTCGGCATTGGCGCGACCAGCCCCAACCGCTGTATCTGCTCGGGATCCACCTGGACCGTGTAACTGCCGGGGCGCACCTGGTCCAACAGATAGAAACCGTCGAAGCCGCTACGGGTTTCGCTCACAACCTTCCCTTCCCCATCGACAAGCTGGATGACGACGTCGGAGACCTCGCCCACTGCTCCCCCCTGTCTCAGCGCCACCGTGCCGTCGATTTCTCCCGTTACCACGATCGGGAAATTCAGCAGCGCCGCCACGCCTGGACGAACGGGAACAACATATCCTTCCGGCTGAGCCAGCCAGTACGGATCTTCGAGGTTTTTCGGCGGCAGGGAGACCAGGATTTTCGTGTTGGGTGGCAGGCCAGTCAGCAGGACAACACCGTTTTCATCGGTTTTCTGCTTGGCCAGCCAGGAACCGGTGTTAAAAACCGCACCTTCGACGGGTTCGTCGCCGTCGCTGAACACACCATCCAGATCGTTGTCGACGAATACGTGGGCCGAGGCCGCGCCCTTTCCGGCGACATCGCCAGAATACAGCGACCAGTCGCCGTCATGCGGATTGCGCGCCGCTGAAACGGAGAATGTCAGTAAGACAGCCGCACTGTCATCATCAGAATAGTTGCCGCTGAGTCCCAGCGAGAAAGCGTCGAACCGCTGGCTGACGCCGGCGCTGACGGTCGTGACTCCCGCGCCGAAGCCATGAGCGATACCCGTACGCGCGGAAAATCCCGAGCCGAACAACCATTCCCCGGTCACCGCCGCGGAAACGAGCTCCGATTCGGGCTCGATTGCATAGCCCAGGTCCCCGCGAATGCCGGTACCCAAAACCCGGCCCCCGACCAGGAAATTCCCGTTAGCACTGGTGGTGACCCCCGCCGTCGACTTGTTGCGCCGCCACTGAAAGCTGTTGGACATGGACAATCTGCCGAGCGCCAGCGACAGGCGATTTGCCAACTCCAGCTTGCTGGCGCCGGATTCACTCTTCTCATAATTGCCGGAAAGACTGAAAGGCAACCGCCGCCCCGCCCAAAGCGGCACGACCCCGTCCAGACGCCCTTCCGTCGTGCTTACGGGAAGATCGCCGTCATCCTTGATCTCCTCGCTGGAAAAGTCGTTATACAGTCCCTGTTCCGCCAAAAACACGAGGTTAAGCGGCAAGTTGAATTGCGTCCCCAGTTTTCCGGCGATCCCGCCTTCGTTGTCGCGCACCACATCAAATCGGCCGTACATGGGGCCGACACCGAACCGCAGTCCAAGTCCGCCATAACTCTTGCGGCCTCCAGCCAGGGGAATAGTCGCCATCGATGCCGCCACCGACAGGTATTTCGTTGCTCCTACTTCAAGCTCAAGCGAAGCCCGTGGTTCACCCTGCAGTTCCTGGTCCGTCGTACTGAGTAATGCGGCGCTGTCCAGCGATACCAGCCGCTCGTCTTGTTGGCTGGCGGCGATCCGGAAATTGACATCGCCAGGCGGCACCTGACCGGGCCCTACCAGAACCCGTCTGGTTTCCTCGCGGTACTGGCCTTGCGGTCCAAAAAATTGCAGCTGGAGAATATTCACGCCAAACAGCAGCGGGATATCGGAAAATTCAAAACGCCCGTCGCTTCGCGAGACACGAAAATCCAGCAGGACACCGTTGCGATATAGCTCAACCTCCCAACCCAGCGGCAGTTCCCCGACGATGGTGCTGCTGTCGAACGTGCCGGTTCGTGTAAGCGGGAACGAGGACAACTCTGCGCCACGTCCGAAACGCGACCGCGCGATCAACTCGACGGGCGGCGTAACAATATCGCCGAGGCTGTACCCCGTTGCCCCAAGGAAACCCAGCATTTCGCCGTCCGGATCCTTTCGGCCCATCTGGAATCGCAGGTCGGAAACGCCTCTTTCCTGGTTGCCGCCGACGAACAGGCTGGCGTTGTGCTTCGCGAAATCGCCATTCGCCAGCAGTCCATATTGACTGTGGAATTTGCCCAGACCAGTGGAGTCCTGGCTGTAACCTGTTGCCGCATTGAAATTGACCATCGGCCAGGCCGCCCAGGCATAAGGCGCTTCGACTTCCTCATACTCAGACTCCTGCCTCGCGCGACGGGCCGCCGATTTTCTGCGCCGGGTATCGCGCGTGATGCGTTTCTCCAACGGCAGGGGCTCGCGGCTGCGCAGCGCGACCAGCAGGTTACCCAGGTCGAACTCAATGTTGACCGGGAACCAGTCCGCAAGCAGCCGGGTATCCACATAGATCTCGTCTTCATGAAGCTCTACTAGCTGGCGGTTGAACAGCTTTTTACGTCCATCGATGACAACTTCACGGGTTAGAATATCGAGAGAAAACAGCCGTTCTTCGTCGATATACCATCCGTTCGCGCGCCCGTTGGCCGGATCGACCGCAATCGGAAATTCAAGCATTCTGGCAAATTCGGACAAAGGCAGCAGCAAGCCGCCCTCGTCGATGTAACCGAACATGCCGTCGGCAAGAATCACATCGCGTAACCGAACCTCGAGAATTAGAAGCTGATCGTCTGGCCGCGTTTTCGGCTTTAATACCTCCGGACGTCGATTACCGACGGCCTTCTCCAATATTATGGAATCGTCTTCGCCCTTTTCTTCCTCCACGGGATAAAGTTCTATCCCGGCGCCAACTTCCTCTTCAGCTGCAGTGGGTTGCTCCGGCGCATCCATAGTCTGGCCAGCAGCCTCTTCCACCGCGCCCACCCCCGCGCCGCCATCCGCACAGCCAACCAGCATCCAGGCAGCCGCCAGCATCGCCATGATCGTCCCCCAGGACAACCTACGGCGGGCGCCCCCGGTAGCAACACAAGATATTGTCGGAAACTCATGACTTACCGGCGCCAAATTCGGATATCCATTTTCATCGTCCACCCACGGTATGAATCAGCCTCCATACTACTTACGTATTTATCAAACTAAATATTTAATAAATTCGTAAGAATATCCACTATCGCTCACCTGTTTTCGCAAGAAACGGGCCAAAATTTCGGTTAGTGTCGATATTCGAGTCTTTGGATAAACCTGCGCACAATCGGAAATATCGTTTGCGGCCCTATACCCGATCTTTACCAGTTCGTGCGATCATGGCCTGGGCACTTTGGTGCCCCTGTTTCAGCGGCTTGTTGTTTTGCCAAGGATTAAGAGAAAAATGGGGCGCATACGCATTGGTCTGGCATTGGGAAGCGGCGTGGCGCGCGGCTGGGCCCATCTGGGCGTCCTGAAGGCGATCGACAAGCTGGGCCTGGTTCCCGATGTCGTTGCCGGCAGCTCGATCGGCGCGCTGGTCGGCGGCTTCTATCTGGCTGGCCATGCCGGTCCCCTGGAAGAATGGGCGCGCAGCCTTACAACATTGAAAATGCTTCGGTATCTCAAAATACCGCTGAGCGGTGGCATGCTCTCGGGCACCAGGCTGTTCAGCGAAGCCGAGCATTATCTGGGCGACATGCAGATCGGCGAGTTGAAAACCCCGTATGTCGCCATCGCAACGGACCTGTGGACCGGTCACGAAATCTGGCTGCGCGACGGCAAGTTGGTTGACGCCATGCGGGCCTCGCTGTCGCTGCCCGGCGTTTTCAAACCCAAGCGCCTGAACGGCCACTGGCTAGTGGACGGCGCGCTGGTAAATCCGGTTCCGGTATCGGTCTGCCGCGCGCTCGGCGCGCAGATGACAATCGCCGTCAATCTGAACGCGGACCTCATGGGCAAGGCGCATGAAGGCGCCCAGCCGCCCGATGAAAACGGCGATTCCGGTGACCGGCTGACTTCATCCTTTCGGCATTTCGGGCATGGCGAACCAAGCACATTCAACGTCATGGTGACCTCGTTGAACATCATCCAGGATCGCATCGCCCGCAGCCGCCTGGCCGGCGAGCCACCGGATGTCACCATCAATCCCCGGATCGGCCATATCGGACTGCTGGAATTCGACCGGGCCGACGAGCTGATCCGCGCCGGCGAACAGGCCGTGGAACGCGCCATGCCGGAGATTCAGGACGCCATCGCGGTCTTCAGCTCGCTGCATGGATAACGCGACGTCCGCGCCGTGGCGTGGTAGTAATCCAATTGGTGTGAAGCAGACGAGTAGAACCCATGGCGTCTAAAATTCTGACACGCCTGAAGGCGTTGGCCGACGGGTTGACGGCTAGGCTGCGTGCCCCCGCGCCGCGGCCTCCTGAACACGCGCCCGAGCCCCGCCCCTACCCCTGGGAAGCCACTTACCCAGACGGCATCGACTGGCATGCGGATATCGCCCCCGCGCGCCTGACCGATATTCTGGACCGTTCGGTCGAAACCTGGCCCGACAATCCTTGCCTGACCTTCATGGGCAAGACATTCACCTACGCGGAAGTCGCCAAACTGGTGGATCGGGCGGCCAGGGGGTTTCAGGATATCGGCGTCGGCAAGGGCGTGCGGGTCGGCATGTTTCTGCCGAACTCACCCTATTACATCATCTGTTTTTATGCGGTGCTGAAGGCCGGCGGCACGGTGGTCAACTTCAACCCGCTGTATGCCGAGCGCGAGATCGAACGTCAGGTGAAGGATTCCGGCACCAAAATCATGGTGACGTTGCAGCTTACCGCGACCTATCCGAAACTGGCCGGACTGTTCGACAATACCGGGCTTGAGAAAGTCGTGGTCTGCCCGATGGGCCATATTCTGCCGCTGGTCGCCCGCGCCTTCTTCACCCTGTTCCGGCGCAAGGAAATTGCCGAGGTTCCCGAAGACGACCGCCATATCACGTTCGCCAGCTTGACCGCCAATGACGGCGATTTCACGCCCATCCCCGTCGATCCGGAACTCGATATCGCGGTGCTGCAATATACCGGCGGCACCACCGGCCTGCCCAAGGGCGCGATGCTGACCCACGCCAACGTATACATTAATACCATCCAGACCCGCATGTGGGCGGTGAACGCACGGCCGGGCCAGGAAAAATTCCTCGGCGTGCTACCGCTGTTTCACGTATTCGGCATGACCGGCGTGATGAATGTGGGGCTCTATCTGGGCGCCGAGATCGTCCTGGTGCCGCGTTTCAAGCTGGTCGAAGTGCTGAAGATCATGGACCGCGACAAACCCACGGTTTTCCTGGGCGTGCCGATGCTCTATGCCGCCATCAACAATTTCGATGAACTCGACAAATACGACCTGTCCAGCCTGACGGACTGTATTTCCGGCGGCGACGCGCTTCCCGTGGAGGTCAAGCTGAAGTTCGAGAAGCTTTCGGGCTGCGTGCTGGTCGAGGGCTACGGCCTGTCGGAAACCTCGCCGGTCTGCACCCTCAACCCCTTCGAGGGGGTCAACAAGCCCGGATCCGTCGGCATGCCGGTGCCCGGCACAATCATCGATATCGTCTCGCTGGACGACCCGGAAGAACTCATGCCAACCGGCAAGCGAGGCGAAATCTGTATCCAGGGCCCGCAGGTCATGGCCGGATACTGGAACCAGCCGCAAGAAACCGAAACCGCCTTCCTGGGCGGACGCCTGCATACCGGTGACGTCGGTTATATCGACGACGAGGGCTACATCTTCCTGATCGACCGCATCAAGGACCTGATCCTGAACGCCGGCTTCAACGTCTATCCGCGCATGGTCGAGGAGGCGATCCACCTGCACCCGGCGGTCGAGGACACGGTAGTCTGCGGCGTGCCCGACAAGACCCGCGGCGAGATCGTGAAGGCCTATGTCAAGCTGCGCCCCGGCGAAGCATTGAAACCCGGCGAGTTGAAACGATTCCTGAAGGACAAGTTGGCGCCCTACGAACAGCCCCGGCGCATCGAGTTCCGCGACGAACTTCCCGTCACCTATATCGGCAAGCATTCCCGCCGCGACCTGGTGGCCGAGGAAGTGCGGCGCCTGAACGAGGGCCTGCCGCCGGTCGATGACGAGCCCGAGGGAAAACGGGCCGTAAATCCCTGACAAAACATAACAAATACGGAGTGTTACATGAGTTACGAAACTGTCGCCGCCGGAATACGCGGCCATTTGATGCAGTTCGCGGGCCTTGGTTACAAGGTGAAATTCGCCTTTGACGAGGGCGGCGTCCTGTTGCTGGACGGCACGGTAACCCCGCCGACGCTGACCGAAGAGGACGGCGAAGCCGACTGCACCATCGCCAGCACCGTCGACAATGCGGAAAAACTGATGAACGGCCAGTTGAACCCCATGCTGGCCTATAGCATGGGCCAATTGAAGATCGGCGGCTCGGTCGGCGTGGCGCTAAAGATGGCCTCAATGCTGGAGGGGTAAAAGCGGCGCCGGCTTTCGCCGGCAAGTCTCGTTTCACCACCCCCTCCCAACCCTCCCCCGCTGGCGGGGAAGGGTTGGGGAGGGGATGGAAATCAGATAAACTGCCGGCGCATGCCGGTGCCTTATTCCAGCGGCGTCACCCGGGTAAAGGTCAGCGTCTCCCCGTCCTTGGGAAAGCGCAGCTGGATCCAGTTGCCGTTCGCGTCGAACCATAGCTCGCGCTCGAGGTCGCCGGTGACCTTGTATTTACTGGTCTCAATCGCCCTGCCGGCAACCTCGATGATTTCTGCCCCGTCCAGCGCGACCGTCGCATTCAATAACTCACCGGTCTTGGTGTCCATCTGGACCGTGCTGTTGACGATCTCGGGATTCCACGGGTTTGTGGGAAAGACCGGAACGTCGGCCTCCGCCCGGCCTGAAGGCCCCTCGACGACAAACTTGCCGCGCTCGGTACGCGCCGTGACATCGATCAGATCGCTGTTCTCGTCCGTGTGGGCCTTGTAAGCTACAAACCGCCCGTTCCGCCAGGTCTCGCGCCGTTCGGACACCAGCGAATGCACGGTGATGAACAGGAATTTGACCTCGATGTTGATGGCAACGTCGACAATAAGGTCCTCGCCGTTACGGGAAAAGGTAAGGATGTCGCTACCGATCTCGTCATATTTGGAGTGCAAGATTCGGTATTCGACCTTGCCCTCCGATGCGCCGCGTATCGTCTCGGCGGCATTTGCATATCCGGACGCCGACCCCATGAACATGGCCAGCGCAACGAACAGCACGCTTATTCTCCTGGTCACGATATCCTCCGGTATGATTAACAGATGCAGACGATAGACCAGAAATGTACGGTTGCCCACTCCACTAAGAGCATCATCCGATCTATTGGAATCGCTTATGCGATCCCAATAGATCGGATAAAGATGCTCGCCCCTCGAAATTGCGGGCAATTTTATCCGATCAAACTGAACCGAGCCGGTTCCGTTTGATCGGATATTGCCCTGGTTTATCCATCCCGCGCAATCGCCTCGACCTCCCCGATAAGCGCTTTCACGAACCCGAGCGCCAGACGCGAGAGTGGTTTGTTGTTGGGCACCAGCACACTGACGGAATAGGTCACCGAAGGCCGGAACGGGACGAAGGCAATACGGTCGCTGCTGGCCCTGGCCATACGATAGACCCGCCTGCTCATCGGGCTCATCACCGCGCAGGCCAGTCCATTTTCGATGAAGGTATATTGCGAGGCGACATTCTGGGTTTCGAAGCGGATATTCAATTCGCGTCCGTCGGCGTCGAACAGATTCTGCAGCCGCTGTCTGATGAAATGTTCCGGCAACAAACATGCCATCGGCTGGCCATCCAGATCGGCCGGGGTGATGACCGATTTACCGGCCAGAGGCCCGTCGGCCGGGACCCCGCATACACAATCCATCTCGACTATGCTGGCGTCGACCAGCGCGGATTCGCTCACCACCTCGGCGAAACCAATATCGAATTGCTGTGACGCAAGCAGTTCATAGACGATGAGCGAGCTTTGGCTGATCAATGAAATTGTCACATCGTCGCGGTCTCGCACGAACCGGCTAATGAATTCAGGCATCAGATATTCGGCATGAATCGGCATGCAGGCAATCCTGAGATGGCCCGCGTCCGGGGTCGCCTTACCCAGCATGTTCCGGCGCAAACCGGCCATCCGGTCGAGAATTCCCCGGGCTTCCTCGAACAGGTACTGGGCCTCGGGAACCGGCTGCATACGCCCGTTCCGGCGCTCGAAAAGCTCGTAACCGATGTCAGCCTCGAGACCGGCGACAAGCATGCTGACGGCCGGTTGCGTGCGGCCCATGTTGCGCGCCGCCTTGGTGACCGATCCGGTCAGCATCACTTCGTGAAAGGCTTCGAGCTGGCGCAGGTTCATGACATCCTCCCAATGCGGGTACTCTATAAGGAAAATTGATAGATAGAAAAGATTTTATAATTTGTATTTATGCGTGGGCCGGTTAGGGTTTTGGGGGATCAGTTGCCAAAGCCATGCATCCTCCACGAAACAAACGACATGGCACCAGGGAGGCGACCGAAACGTGATGACAAATACGATAGGCAGTTCCGGTAATCGGACGGTGACGTGGCGAAATACCGCGCCGGCATGCGCATGATCGGCCGTGGCCAATTCGAAACGCAGCAACAACGAAACCAATGAACAGAGGAGACCAACCATGAAATTCAGAACCAGAATCCTTATGGCCGCCGTCGCCGGCCTGACCATGATCGGCGGCGCGGCGCAGGCGCAGGAGATGACCTTTTTCCGCATCGGCACGGGCAGTGCCGGCGGCACCTATTTCCCGATCGGCGGCCTGATCGCCAATGCGATCTCCAGCCCGCCGGGTTCGCGCGCTTGCGATAAGGGCGGCACCTGTGGCGTTCCGGGCCTGGTCGCCATCGCCCAGTCGACCAATGCGTCGGCCCACAATGTCACGGCCATCAATGCCGGCCAGATGGAAGCCGGCCTCACCGGCGCGGCGACGCTCTACTTCGCCTATCACGGGGTTTCCAAGTTCGAGGGTAGTCAGAAACCTAAACTGCGCATCATCGCCAACCTGTTCCCCGAGGATCTCCATCTTGTGCTCCCCAAGGGCGGCAATCTGGGATCTCTGAAAGATTTGAAGGGCAAGCGCGTCGGAATCGCCCAGGCCGGTTCGGGCACCCAGATCGCGGTTGAACTGATGCTTGCCGCGCAGGGCATCACCCGCGACGACATCGAAGAAGCCGAACTCAACAACAGCCAGAGCGCCGAACGCCTAGCCGACGGCCAATTGGATGCATACTTCTATGCCGCCGGCACCCCGGTCGCGGCGATGATCCAGCTCGACAGCACCAAGGGCATGGAGCTTTATTCCTTCTCCGACGCCGAAATAAAAGCGTCCAACGAGGCAGTTCCCTACTACGTGCCGTCGACCATCAAGGCCGGCGTCTATGCGGGGGTCGCGTATGATGTGCAAACCCTTGCGGTGAACGGCATCCTGGCGACCAGCTCGGACCTGTCGGAAGATCTGATTTACCAGGTCACCAAGGCGCTGTGGAACGACACCACGCGCAAGCTGCTCGACAACGGCCATGCCAAGGGCAAGGTCATCCGCCTGGAAACGGCGTTGCTGGGCCTGGACGGCCTGAACGTGCCGCTGCATCCCGGCGCCGAGAAGTTTTACAAGGAAGCGGGCCTGATCAAATAAGGCGCGCTTTTATACGGTAAAAACCTGCTCGCGGCCGGCGGATTTCCAGTGACGGGGAAACCGCCGGCTCGTGAGCCCCCGGCCATGCGGTCGCCGCCATCCCGCAATCGCTTTTTCTCGAAAACCAATAGGCGCCGATGAGCGAAAATCAGCCCGGAAAACTGGATATCGATGCCGCCGTCGAGCTTGAAAAAGAGTTCGATACGTCCCTTGCGACACGCGCGCACGGCCGGCGGCTGACACGCGCGCTTTATTACGGATCGATCGTTTTCGCGCTGTATCATTTTTATACCGCCGGTTTCGGAACACCGGTCGAACATGAACATATGGGCTTTCACCTGACCGGCCTGTTCATCCTGATCTTCCTCAGCTTTCCGCTGATCAGAACCCAGCGTGCCATGGAGTTCCAGCCCGACACATGGTGGCGCTGGGGCAACGTGCCGTTTTACGACTGGCTTTTCGCCGGTCTGGGCGTACTCGCCGCGCTGTTCCTGTCGGTATCCTGGCGTGGCCTGGATTTCATGGGCCTGAAAATACCCGAACAGGCGCTGCGCCAGGGCGATCCCTCGACGCCCGACATCATCCTCGGCACCATACTCGTCGTCCTGGCGCTGGAGATCGCGCGCCGGTCGCTCGGCTTCGTCCTTCCCCTGATCATCCTGTTCTTCATTTCCTATGCGCTTCTCGGCCCCTATATACCGGTCCAGATACTGAGGCATCCCGGCGTCGACTGGCACCAGTTCATCAACAACATGTACTTTCCCTCCGAGGGCATCTTCGGCGTCACCCTGTGGGTCGTATCGACGGTTGTCTTCCACTTCGTGCTGTTCGGCGTCGTCGCCCAGCGCATGGGGCTGGGCCAGTTCTTCGTCGACAACGCGATGGTGCTGGCCGGGCGCTATACCGGCGGCCCGGCCAAGGTCAGCGTGGTGTCCTCGGCGTTCTTTGGCACCATTTCCGGCTCGTCGATCGCCAACACCGTATCCACCGGCTCGCTGACCATCCCCAACATGAAGAAGATGGGCTATCCCGGCCATTTCGCGGGCGGGGTCGAGGCCGCGTCCAGCGCCGGCGGCCAGATCACGCCGCCGATCATGGGCGCGGCATCCTTCCTGATGGCCGAATTCCTCGAGGTTCCCTACACCACCATCGTGCTGGCCGCGATCGTCCCCGCCACCATGCATTATATCGGGGTCTTTTCGATCGTCCATTTCACGGCCAAGCGGCTGGGGCTCAAGGGCTATACCGCGGACATGCTGCCCAAACTGGGCGAAGTCTGGAAGAAGGGCTGGCCGACGGCCCTGCCCCTGCTTGCGCTGCTGGTGGTGCTGTTCAGCGGCTACACCCCGAACATGGCCGCCTTCATGGGCATCCTGTTGTGCGTGGTGGTCGGGTTCACATCCCTCGCCCGGCCGTTGACGCTGATCGTTCCGGCGGGGGCCGTGGCCTTTGTCGTGATGAAGTATGTCGACAACGTGTTTACGCTCTGGCTGACCGCCGTCCTGCTGGGCTGCATCGTCGTCGGCGTCCTGCAGCGCCGCGAGCGCCAGCAATTCCGCAAGCTGTTCGACAGCTTCAACGTCGGCGTTCAGTACGCCCTGGCCGTGGGCGCCGCGGCGGCGGCCGTGGGCATCGTGGTGGGCGTCATCAACACCACCGGCATCGCCTTCCGGCTCGGCTTCATGGTGACCAACGGCGCCCGCGACATGGCCGAGGTCATCCACCTTTTCATCGGCTGGATTCCGCTGGAGGCATTCGCCCAGGCCTCGATCCAGCAGTTCCTGTCGCTGGTTCTGATCGCCATCGCCTGCATCATGATGGGCGCGGGGCTGCCGACCACGGCGCTGTACATCATGCTGGTTTCGGTCGCGCAGCCGGCCCTGGCGCAACTGGGCGTGCCGCCGCTCGCAACGCATTTTTTCGTGCTGTATTACGGCGTGATCTCGGAGATAACGCCCCCGGTCTGCGCCTCGGCCTATGCGGCGGCCGGCATCGCCGGGGCTAATCCGTTCCGCACCGGCATGTCCGCCTTCACCCTTGGCATCGGCAAGCTGATGGTGCCGATGGTATTCGTTTACGCGCCGACCATGCTGCTGGTCCTGCCGGAATATTTCACCTGGGGCTCGTTTATTCAGGTATCCCTGTCCTGCGCCTTCGGCATATTCGCCATCGCGACGGCGGTATCGGGCTATTTCCTGGCGCCCCTGAACGCCGGCTGGCGGGCCCTGATGGCCTTCCTGGGCCTGTTGCTGGTGGCGCCCAGTTGGGAAAGCGACCTGACGGGGCTGGTCCTGGCCGTGCCGGTGATCGCCAGCCAGGTTATGGCAAGCCGGCGCATGGAACGGGACGCCGTCCTGGCGCCCGAAACGGTGCGGAGAGATTAGTGGTCTATATCAGGCATATTGCACCCATGGGATCGTGTTTCCCGTTTCCCCGGCAGGAGGGTGTGCGCGGGCGATGCTTGCGCATCGTCAAGCGCACCCG
>JADFVY010000267.1 GCA_015222795.1 Pseudomonadota bacterium
AATTCCTGATGTCGGAAGCGTCGATTACCCGAAGCCCCGCATGCCAGCAGGAGGCCCAGAATTCATCGCCAACGCGCATGGCGTGATGGAGGCGGTTGCGATAGCCCCGCCAGGTCGGCGTCTCGCCGCCCGCCAGATGTTGACCAGGCATCGACCAGCGCGAAACCTCCTTGGGATCCGTGGGATCGCTGTAATCGTAGACGACCAGGATATTGCCGATATAGCCTTCCATCTCGGTCGACATGTAGGCGTAGTTTTCGTCCGCGTCGAAGCGGTGAACGCCGAAACCGTATGTTTTCTTGTGGCAGAGTCGTTTCGGATTCGCACGGTCGGAAATATCATAGATGCAGAATCCGCCCTCGTGGTAGCCGCGCTTTTGCGCCTTGTCGAGTTCCGCGATATCCGACGCCTTCACGCCGCCGAGTTCGGCCGCCAGTTCCTCGTCGGTCGGAGCGCGGCCCAGGCTCGACTCCAGCTTCGAACGGGCATCCGGCAGGGCATCACCCTTGCGCAGGAAATGGCGGTTGAACTGTTCGTAATTGGTGAACATCAGATCGCCGACGACCCGCACCTTGTGGGTATGGGAATAGTTGTCCGGCAGGGTGATCTGCGAGACGATTTTTAGATCGGCCGGATTGGAAACATCCAGAATCGTGGTGCCATATGGCGGGTCCATGTGGCCGATATAGGCATATTTCCCGTGAACGACGATTTGCCCGCCGCCGGGAATATTTATATGCCCCAGTCGTTGTATGTTGTTAGCTAAATTTGAGTTAACGATGTCTTGCATCTTCCGATTCCTCATATTACCCGAGCGTGCGATAAATCCAATCGCACACCCTGTTATAAATCTCTACACTGCCTATACGAAAGAGGTGCCTCATGGCGGATCGTTCCGCAAAAATTCGTGTGCTGACCGCCGGCGCGCCAAAACTCGGCGTTGGCCGCTGCGCCAGCAGCTTCACCCGGAAAACCGGGCATGAGGTCGATGTCGCGTTCGCCACGGCGCCGGTTCTGCGCGAGCGGGTGAATAAGGGCGAGGCGGCCGCGGACCTGCTTGTGGCGCCGGTCTCTCTCATGGATGACTGCGTGGCCGGTGGCCATGTTGAACGCGGCACGGATATCATCATCGGTTCGGTTACGGCCGGTGTCGCCGTTCGCGATGGCGTGCCGCCCCCCGACATTTCCTCGGTCGAGGCCCTCAAGGCGGCGCTGCTGGCCGCCGACGCGGTCTTCTACAACATGGCCTCCAGCGGCCAGCATATAGCCGACATGATCGAGCGTTTGGGGCTGGCGAAGGAACTGGCGGGCAAAACCGAACGGCTCCCGAGCGGGAGCGGCGTGATGGTGCGGCTGGCCGAGGGCAAGGCCCCCAGCGAAATCGGGTTTGGCCAGATTACCGAGATCAGCCGATTCGAGGGTGGCGGGGTTGTGCTGGTCGGCCCGCTGCCGCACGAGGTTGGAAAGAAGACGACCTACGCCGTGGGACTTCTGACCGGCGCAACCGATCACGCCCGGGCGTTGCTGGCCTTTATGGGCACGCCCGAAGCCCGGCAGACCTACACCGGGGCGGGGCTGGAATAGAGAGTTCTCCGCCCTACCCATCGGCCGCCTTCCCGGGTTTCTTGCGCTTCTCGAAATAGAGCGAGAGGCCGACCGACAGGAACAGTCCGACCCACAACACGTTGCCCAGTTTCGATGAGAACAGCACCATGATATCGCCCTGCGACATTTGCAGCGCGATCAGGAAATATTTTTCCAGCAGCGGCCCCAGGATCACGCCAATCAGGATGGCGGCGACGTGATATCCGGTCTTGCGCGCGATATAGCCGATTACGCCGAACACCAGCGCCAGATACATATCGAACATATAGTCGCGCGACACGAAGGCGCCGACCAGAGTGAATGAGATTATGACCGGTGCCATGTAGGTGGTTGAGACGACCGTTACCTTCGACATATAGCGCGCCAGCGGCAGGATGGTGAAAATCATCAGGAAGTAGGTTACCGCCATCGCGGTAAAGGGCGCGTAGGCCAGTTGGGGACTGTCGTTGAACAGGTCCGGCCCGACGGTGACGCCGTGATATTGCAGCACCACCAGCATGATGGCCGCCGTTGCGCCGCCGGGAATGCCGATCACCAGAAGCGGGATCAGCGTACCGGATGTTACGCCGTTATTGGCGGATTCCGG
>JADFVY010000268.1 GCA_015222795.1 Pseudomonadota bacterium
CCGACGGTGAAGGGCAGGTGCCCCTCCACCCCGACGCCGGCGATGACCAGCGGCCCGGCCGCGAAACCGACGCCCAGCAGGGTCGAATAGATGCCCGAGATCAGACCGCGATTGCCCGGCGAGGCCACCGCGTTCATCCAGGTCTCGCCAACCACCCACAGCACCGCCATGCCCGCGCCCAGGGTGAAGCGGAAGACGAACCATAGCCATATATTGTCCGTCATTGGAAACAGCAGGATCGAAACGGTGCTTAACGAGATCCCCGCATACATCGCCCCCAGCAGACCCAGCGAACGCACCAGCCGCGGCACGACCGGCGCCACCAGCACGACCGCTACCGTGCCGAACGCCGCGTTCGCGCCGGCCATGACGGCGCCGTGCCCGGTCCGCTCGATCAACAGCGTCAACAGCGGGGTTGCGATGCCGAAGGTCACCCCGACCGCCAGGATGCTGGCCAGCACCGCGGCCAGGCTGCGCGTGCGCGCCACCGCGTCCACATTAGGCGCGGCCTGAACGGCCATCTCGTCTGATTTCGGTTCCTGCATTGGGGTAGCCCTGTGACCGGATTGCAATCCTCTCCCTCTAGCACGAAGGCTTATTCGACGCCATCGCCCCCGCCCCGGGATAGGGGAAATTCACCCCGCGCCCCCCACGGCCTCCCGCACGAACCGCGTCAGCCACATTGCCTGGTCTTCGGTCAGGCGTTCGAAGCTTTTGACATCGCGGGCGGTGGCCATGACGAAGGCGGAGCGGTAGGCGCCACGGCGGTTTTCGGCCTTGCCCCACAACGCGGTTTCGATTTCGGCCAGCGGCATTTCCATCTTTGCGAAATCGCCGAGCGGCGTTCGCATGCCGGCCGTCAGCTTGCCGCCGTCGAGGTCGATAAATCGCGACGACAGCCCGGAAACGATGGCATAGCCCAGCAGCCCGGCCGCCAGGGCCATGAAAAAAGCGTTCTCGCCGGATGGTTCGCTAGCCGCCAGAATCACGGCAAGCCCCACCGCGAGGGCAGCGACGAAGGCGCTTTCCATCTTGCCGCGCCGGATCGTCACCCGGGCATTACCGCCCTCATCGGTGTGGGAAATGTTCGCCGGCGGCGGGCCGGCTGCATCGTTTTTCAGGTTCCCGTCGGGCGTCGTCTCGACCGCGGGACGCTCCAGCTTGTCGGCGGCCTGCCGCCAGGCGTCCCTGCTCACGATCAGTTCGCTGGACTCGTCGATAAGAATTTCAGCCTCGCCATCACGGCCCAGCAAATCCACGCGATAGCGCAAATTCATGCCCAGCCCGGTAACCGTGGGGGCCATGCGCAGGGAAATGCCGGTGCAGTCGGCATGGGGCATGGTGCGCGGCGCCTTCACGCCGCTGATGCGGAAATGAATCCGCCCGCCCTCGATTTCCAGGCCAACACCCCTGCCATCGCTCTGACTCATCCTTGACGCTCCCATGCCGATTCGCCTAATCTCGGCGTATATTTTAATACGATTCGGAGCCCCACAGCCATGAAACGCTTAGCCCTGTTGATCGCCGCGATATTCCTGCTGGCGGCCTGCGAGCCGGAAGTGGGCACCAAGGCATGGTGCGATATGATGGACAAGAAGCCAAAGGGCGACTGGTCGTTCAACGATATGGGCGATTACACCAAGCACTGCGTCGTGCAGTAGCGGGGCGGCTATCTTTGGTGTCGAGCGGATTCACGCACTCAATCGCAAGGACGATCGGTCACGATCCGATCTAGCCTTCCTTGGGCGGCAAAATCTTGCGGGTCATGATTGCGCCGGGGCAGATGCCCGTTGCGGCGGCAAACAAGAACATCACGGCCGGGAGGTATAAAATCCAGCTGGCGATGGAGAAACCCGTATGCCAGATGCCGAGCCATAGCACAGCGCTGGCACCCAGAAGGAAGGCCCGCAGCCAGGCCGGTGCGATGAAAA
Source organism: Pseudomonadota bacterium (assembly GCA_015222795.1). Classification (GTDB taxonomy): domain Bacteria; phylum Pseudomonadota; class Alphaproteobacteria; order UBA8366; family JADFVY01; genus JADFVY01. Next base: position 1,932 of record JADFVY010000268.1, read on the forward strand.
ACTTCATGGAAATCTCCCTGATGACGGTTGTTGTACGCCGCCAGTATAGGGTACTCGGCGGGAATTGCTAATCTGGATTGGCGCCGGTTATTCCGAAACGGTGAAGGGTCGGAACTGGATGTCGCGGTCGTAGACATCCACGTCGTCGGCGCGCTTCAGAAAGCCCACGACCGCATAGGTCAGTGGCGTCGCCAGCGCCTCGTA
>JADFVY010000269.1 GCA_015222795.1 Pseudomonadota bacterium
CCATTATCTCGATCTCTCCGCCGCCAGCCGCGCCATCGCCGAGGAGCGGGCGCGCGCCCGGCGGTTGACCAATATCGAGTTTCACACGGGCTCGCTGTTGGACGCGGGCGACCAGGGGGCGTTCGACTACATCGACTGCTGCGGCGTGCTGCATCACCTGCCCGATCCCTCCGCCGGTTTCCGGGCGCTGGCGGGGGCGCTGAAGCCTGACGGCGGCATGGGGCTGATGGTCTATGGCGAGTTGGGCCGCACCGGCGTCTATCACGCCCAGGAAATGCTGCGCATGGTCGCCGGCGACGGGCCGAATGCCGAGCGCGTTGGCATGGCGCGCAAGCTGGTGGAGTCGCTTCCCGCCACCAACTGGCTGCGCCGCAACCAGGCGATCGGTGACTACAAGCGCGAGGACGCGGCACTGTTCGACCTGCTGCTGCATTCCCGGGACCGCGCCTACCGGGTGCCGGAACTGACGGCGGAACTGGACCAGGCCGGCCTGCGTCCCGTTGCCTTCATCGAACCGGCGCTTTACGACCCCGACACCTTCGTCCGCGATCCGGAACTGCGGCGGCGGCTGGCCTCGCTATCTTGGCTGGACCGCTGCGCCTTCGCCGAACTGTTGTCGGGCAATTTGCGCAAACATACGGTCTACTGCGTGGCCGCGGCCAGGGTTGCGGATACGGTGGCCAAGCCGACCGACAAGGCCGCCCCGGTGCTGAAGGATATCGAAGGGCCGGTGCTGGCCGGCGCCATCGGGCCCGACGGCAGCATCAAAGTCAGCGGCGACGGCATGGAGATGGGCATTCGCCTGCCGCCCATGGCCCCCGCCATCCTGCGGCAGGTTGATGGCAAGCGCACTATCGGCGAAATCCGCGCCGCTATCGGCGCCGGCGAGGAGGATTTCCGCCGCCAGTTCGCCGCGCTCTACAACGCGCTCAACGGCATGAACCTGATGCTGCTGCGTTACCCCGGCTGAGCTTTTTTCAGAGGGGCCCGTTTCGGTTTGGCGACGGCCAGTATGTTGCCGCCCAGGATCAGCGCCACGCCGATCAGCGCCGGGACGGTCCAGACGTAAGCTTCCAGGAACGTCGAGATGATCAGTGCCACGATGGGGAATACCACGGCGGCGTAGGCCGCGCGGTCGGCGCCGATGCGGCCCAGCAGGGTCAGGTAGAAACCGAAGGCCAGCACCGAGCCGAAGATCGCCAGATACAAAAGCGATCCCACATAACCGGGCGAGGAATCGAAGCTGAGCGGCGCGCCGCGCAGCAAGGCCAGGATGGTCATAAAGACCGCGCCATAGGCCATGCCCAGCGCGTTCACCTGGATCACCGGCAGCCCGGCCCTCGTGTTGCGCAGCGACGCCATATTGCCCAGCGACGCAAAGTAGGTCGCGACGATCGACAGACCCAGCCCAACCATCGGGCCGCTGGTCAGGTCCAGCGCCGCGAGGTCGTCCCAAAAGATCAGGATAAGCCCGATCACGCCCAGCCCGGCGGCGCCCAGGACCCTCGGCTCGACCCGCGTGCCGAACAGCACCGCGCCGTTCAGGATGTTCATCAGCATGATCAGCGAGAACACCACCGCGACGACACCGGTCGTCAGTTCGAAGGTTGCGTAATAGAACAGCCAGTAGTTCAGGCAGAACAGGAACAGCCCCTGCGCCGCGATAAAAATGTGGTGGTGTGGCGCGAACCGCAGGCTGCGCCCGGTCGCCAGGCAAAATGCGATCAGCACCGTCGAGGCGGCGATGAAACGATAGGCGACCGAGAGATCGGGGTCGACCGTGCCAAGCTGCATCTTGATGGCGTACCAGGTCGATCCCCAGATCAGCACCGTCGCCACGTAAAGCAGATTGTTTCCCAAATCCCCTCCTGGATAAATTAGGTGCGCCAGAAGGGTTTGGCGGCCTCCTCCATGGCGGCGATCCGATCGATCCCGATATCGCGAAGCAGGCGGTCGTCCATTTGGGCCAGACGCCGACGCTGCCTTGAACGCTCATACCACAATTGCAGGGTTTGCAAAGACGCCAAAAAGAGGCGGCCGAGGCCGGCAGGCAGGCCAGAAACCCCGGCCGCCTTGCAGGGAACATGGATATCGGTGGCGTAGGTCATCTGCCTTCTCCTTATCTGTCGTTGATCCATCGGATGAACCGGGAATTTGAAGTGTTTGCTTATGATTACCAGATTTAAGCGAATTCTGGCCTATGGACAAACGATCGTTCCTCATGTATCGGATAAGTTATTCTAATCCGATCGGTATCGTCATGGCGACACGCCTGCCCCCGATGAACACCCTGCGCGCCTTCGAGGCGGCGGCCCGGCATCTCAGCTTCACCCTTGCCGCGGAGGAGCTTCACGTCACCCAGGCGGCGGTGAGCCATCAGATCAAGACGCTGGAGGAGGCGTTGGGCGTGCGGCTGTTCCGCCGCCTGAACCGGGCCATCCGCCTGACTGAGGAAGGCCAGGAATTTGTCGGCGAGGTCCGCAAGGCGCTGAACCATCTGGCGACCGCCGTGGAAAAGCTTGCCGCGCCCGACGCGGGCGGCCCACTGACGATCAGCGTGCTGCCGTCCTTCGCGTCGAAATGGCTGGTGCCCCGGCTGGGGCGCTTCCGCGACAAACACCCCGAAATCGATGTGCGAATCAGCCCCTCGATCGTACTCACCGATTTCCAGCGCGACGACGTCGATCTGGTGGTGCGCTACGGCAAGGGCGAGTATGAAGGGCTGCACAGTGTCCGCCTGATGACCGAGGATATCTTTCCGGTCTGCGGCCCGACCCTGCTGAAAGGGCCGAACGCACTGCGCAAACCCGAAGACCTGCGTCACCACACGCTCTTGCATGACGATGCTTATGTGGACTGGACAATGTGGCTGCTGGTGGCCGGCGTGAAGGGGGTCGACCCGCGCCAGGGACCGTTCTTCACTGATTCGGCGCTCGTGATCCAGGCGGCGGTGGAAGGTCAAGGCGTGGCACTGGCACGCGGCGCGCTGGCGGCCGGCGATATCGCGGCGGGCCGGCTGGTCAAGCCATTCGATATCGCAATTTCCGCCGAAAACGCCTATTATGTCTTGAGCCCCAAGGCGACGAGTCATCACCCCAAGATCGCCGCGTTCAGGGAGTGGCTGCTGGAAGAGGCGGCAGTTGGCAATACCGCCTGACATTCCTCTTCCGGGGCGGCACCATGCCTTCAATGTAGCTTCCGGGAGTTTCAGTCATGCAAGGCACTAAAAATATTTTTCTCGGACTTATCTTTATGGTCGGCGGCGCCACTGTGATGATGACCATCAATATCGGCGGCATGCTGGCCTATGGTGTCTGGGGCCTGACCGCGCTGGGAGTCGTAATGTTTGCCGGCGGTCTGTACCAGCTTGTCGGTCCCGGTTCGGCTGGGGTAGACGCCGAACAAGCTTATAAATCCAGCTCGACGGCCCGGTTACTCATGCAAAGCATGCTCACTACCGCGCTGGCCGACGGCCATATCGACGATGAAGAGGTGGAAGCGATTATCGAGGCTTGCGAATCGGTCGTGCATGAGCATCTGGATCCCGAATCGGTTCGCCGGCTCGCGGCACTGGTCGAGAAAAAGGGCGACGCCATCTTGGACGAGATTCGCTACGAGGGGAAGATGCTCAACCTGGATGCACGAAAGGCCATTGTCGACGCATGCGTCCTGGTGCTGATGGCGGACGGCGGTATCGACGTGAGGGAAACCGCGGCCGTC
>JADFVY010000270.1 GCA_015222795.1 Pseudomonadota bacterium
CCAGCTGAACGACCCTTATGTGGCAAAGGCGAAAAGGCTGGGTTACCGCAGCCGCGCCGCCTTCAAACTGGCCGAAATCGACGACAAGTACAAATTCCTCAAGCCCGGCGGCCGCGTGGTCGATCTCGGCGCCGCGCCCGGCGGTTGGGTGCAGGTGGCGCTGGAACGGGTTGGGGCCAAGGGCCGGGTCGTCGGCATCGATCTGCAGGAAATAGAGCCGATTGCCGGGTCCGAACTGCTGGTTGGCGATTTCCTGGATGAGAATGCGCCGGACCGCCTGCGTACACTGCTGGACGGGCCTGCCGATGTGGTGCTCAGCGACATGGCGGCCGCCTCGACCGGTCATGCGGCGACCGACCATCTGCGCATCATGGCGCTGGCCGAGGCCGCGCTGGACTTCGCGCTGGAGGTGCTGGCCCCCGGCGGGACCTTCGTCGCCAAGGTGCTGCAGGGCGGCAGCGAGCGCGGCCTGCTGGAGACGATGCGCCGGAATTTCACCAAGGTCGCCCACGTCAAGCCACCCGCCAGCCGCAAGGACTCCGCCGAGCTTTATGTGGTCGCGACGGGATTCCGCGGCGGCCAGGATGAACCAGAGAGCCGAAAATGATCAACGATCCGGACTGCATCTTCTGCAAGATCGTCGCCGGCGACATACCTTGCTTCAAGCTGTATGAGGACGACGCAACCATCGCCTTCATGGACATCAACCCGGTCAATCCGGGCCATGCGCTGATCGTCCACAAGGCGCATCACAAAGACTTGTTCGAAATCCCGGCCGATAACATCGCCTCCGTCACGCTGAGCGCGCAGAAGGTGGCCAAGGCAGTGCAGACGACGCTGAAGCCTGCCGGCATGAACCTGCTGCAATGCAACGGCTCGGCCGCCAAACAGTCGGTGATGCATTTCCACATGCATGTCATCCCCCGCCATATCGAGGACGGCCTGACCATGAACTGGGAACTCGTCCAGGGCGATCTGGACAAAATCGGCGCCCTGGCGGAGCGGATTCGCGGCATTATGTAGGGTGGCGGGGGCCGTGCGCTTTCACCCCTACTCATCCGCGAAAGACATGGATGAGCCCACTCGACCTCTGCCGCGCCGGGAAAACATCCGACGCCCGAACTACTCCAGATGCGCCGGTATTTCGTGATCGGGCAGGTTGGTCAGGTCTTTGGCGACTTCGCCGGCGACCAGGGCCCGGGCGTGTTGGCCCAAGGCCGAGCGCAGGTCGCCCAGGGCCTGCGGCGGGGCCACCAGGATCAGCGCCTCGTATTTTTTCTGCAGCGCCGCATCCTCCAGCGCGCCGGCGACCGATTTTGCGAATTGCTCCTTAGCGTAGCGGTGCCAATCGACGCGTGGTTCCATGGCGTGGCGCGCTGCATTGGCGCTCTCCTGCACGCGACCGGGACGGTCGGCGCCGATGTCGCGGGTCGGGGCGCGGGCTTCCGGTTCGCTGAAGCATTTAGCCGAGGCAGGCGTGAGCGGGGCATCTGCGCCGATTCGTTCGAGCAGGCGGGCCTTGGCGCCGTCGGCGACAAGAACCCAGGTAGTGACGGGTTTGGTTGGCATTGTCGGCTCCCATTCGCAAAAAGGGATATTCTGTCGATTCATTAGAGGCCGAATCAGCGAGGGGCGCCTTGAGGCAAGTCAAAAGGAAGGGCGCCGCGATGGCGCCCTTTCCACATTATCCCGCCGGAATATCATTCCGGATTGATGATGTCCGCGATGTCCTGTTCGGAATCGTGGACAACGTCGCTATGGGTGAAGTCTTCCGATTTCCCGTCCAGCAGGCCATTAACGGCGTCCACCACCGTGGCATCGATCAGCCCGTCCTTGTTGGCCGCATCCTCCAGATCGCCGGCGGCGTCATCGGCAGCCGCGTCGGCCGCGGCGGTAAGCGCATCCGCATCGGCCTGCAATGCTTCCTTGTCCTCATCCAGTGCGGCGATCTGATCCTCCAGATCTTCCTTGTCGGTCTCGTAGTTCGGGTCTTCCGGGTCCAGCGCGGCGATTTGATCCTCCAACTCAGCGATTTCCGCATCGATATCGGCGATATCGGCGATAATCGCGTCATAGGCTTCCCAGTCCACCAGCGCGTATTCCTCCTCATAGACGACCATGGCGTCCATATAGGCGGCCAGCATGCCGACCTTCGATTTCGGGTTGGCGTGCTCCAGTCCGTTGGCCGAGGCATGCGCCGCGTTCAGCGACCCCATGGCCGACGCCAGATTGCCTTTGCCGTTTCCCGTGCTTTGTGCCTGGCCATTGCCTTTGCCCGGATTTCCGTCCTTACCATAGGCGTTTCCGGCGACTGACGGCGACGCCGAGAACGTCACCGCGCCGGCTACCAGCGCGGCCATGGCGAAATAGCCCAGCCCTGTTCCTGCTCCTGTTTTCATGATTCGCTTCCCCTAAAAATTTAACGAAATTTTAGTAAAACACATATTAGGGGCGAAATTCAATCCCGAAGGCGGCAATCCGCCACGCATCGAGGGGTCTTGGCAGGGCACGAATCCTGTGTATGATGCGGCGACTTTCAACGGGGGTGATATATATGGAGCTGATTGAAGGTCTCACATTCGACGACGTTCTGCTGCAACCGGCCGCGTCCGCGGTCCTGCCCGGCCAGGCGGATACCCGCACCAGGCTGACAAACAGCATAGAGCTGGGCATACCGCTGATATCCTCCGCCATGGACACGGTGACGGAATGCAATATGGCGATCGCCATGGCCCAGGCTGGCGGCATTGGCGTGATCCACAAGAACATGGATTTCGAGCGCCAGGCCGAGGAGGTCCGCCGGGTCAAGCGCTACGAATCGGGCATGGTGGTGAACCCGATCACCATCAATCCGGACCAGAGCCTCGCCGATGCGTTACAACTGATGGCCGATCACGGCATTTCCGGAATACCCGTTGTGACCAGGCGCAGCAACCGGCTGGTCGGGATCCTGACCAACCGCGATGTCCGCTTTGCCGACAATCCCAATCAGCCGGTCAAGGAACTGATGACCAAGCGCGGGCTGGTGACGGTGAAGGAAGGCGTCGATAGCGAAGAGGCGCGCCACCTGCTGCACAAGCACCGGATTGAAAAGCTGCTGGTGGTCGATGACGACCGCCAATGCGTCGGCCTGATCACGGTGAAGGATATCCAAAAGTCCGAGAAATTCCCGAATGCCTGCAAGGACGAACAGGGCCGCCTGCGCGCCGCCGCGGCGACCGGCGTGGGTCCGGACGGGCTGGCCCGCGCCGAGGCGCTTATTGACGCGGGCGTCGACGTGGTGGTGGTCGATACCGCCC
>JADFVY010000271.1 GCA_015222795.1 Pseudomonadota bacterium
CACGGATTTTCCGCCGCGCAAGGGTTACACGGATTTTCCGCCGCGCAAGGGTTGCACGGGTTTGCCGCCGCGCAGGGGTTGCACGGGTTTGCCGCCGCGCAGGGGTTGCAGGGATTGCTGGGGCTGCATGGGAAGCAGGCCGCAATCCAGCTTGCCGGAATTACGCCGGTCTTTGCGCCCACATACACCACGCCGGCCACACCAAGGCCGGCCGCGACGACGATGGCCGTCGTTTTCAACAGTTTGTTCTTCATCTAACTCTCCTAATTACTCCGCCAAGAGTGATTCGCGTTTGAGATTACGGGGAGGGCCTTTACAAATGTTCAAGCACTTTAAGTGCCTTCCGGTCCGCCACCATCGCCATTATAGTTGCGGGCGAAAAGCAGCGATACAGGGAAGTTGCGGCATATCCCGCCGAACGATGCAGGAGGCATGACATGACCAGCCAATTCGACGAAATCTACAGTCGCTCGCTCGCCGATCCCGAGGGTTTCTGGGCCGAGGCGGCGGAAGAGATCGACTGGATCGAAAAATGGGACAAGGTCCTCGACGATTCGAACAAACCTTTTTACCGCTGGTTCGCGGGCGGGGTGGTCAATACCTGCTACAACGCCGTCGACCGTCATGTTGAGCGCGGCCGGGCCGACCAGGCCGCCATCATCTACGACAGCCCGATCACCGGCACGCAGCGCACCATCACCTATGCCGAACTGAAGGACGAGGTCGCGCGCTTTGGCGGCGTGCTGCGGGGGCTGGGCGTGGACAAGGGCGACCGGGTCATTCTCTATATGCCGATGGTTCCCGAGGCCGTTATCGCCATGCTGGCCTGCGCGCGCCTCGGGGCGGTGCATTCGGTGGTGTTCGGCGGCTTTGCGCCGAACGAGCTGGCGACCCGCATCAGGGACGCCGACCCCAAGGTCATCGTCAGCGCGTCCTGCGGCATCGAGCCGGGCCGCGTCATCGCCTACAAGCCGATGCTGGACGAGGCCATCGCGCTGGCCAACGACTCGGTCAAACATTGCGTCATCCTTCAGCGCGAACAGCAGACCTGTGACCTGAAACCCGTCCGCGATGTCGATTGGAACGAGGCGATGGCCTCGGCCACACCCGCCGAATGTGTGCCCGTGGCCGCGACCGACCCGCTCTACATCCTCTACACGTCGGGCACCACCGGCGAGCCCAAGGGCATCGTGCGCGACAATGGCGGGCATATGGTGGCGCTGAAATGGTCGATGAAGAACATCTACAATGTCGATCCGGGCGAGGTTTACTGGGCGGCCTCCGACGTTGGCTGGGTGGTCGGTCATTCCTACATCTGTTATGCGCCGCTGCTGCATGGCTGTACTACCATCGTTTACGAGGGAAAGCCGGTGGGCACGCCGGACGCCGGCGCGTTCTGGCGGGTAATCTCGGAGCACAAGGTGGGGACCATGTTTACCGCCCCCACCGCCTTTCGCGCCATCAAGCGAGACGACCCGGACGCGGAACTGCTCAAGAAATACGATATGAGCCATTTCCGCGCCCTGTTCCTGGCGGGCGAGCGCACCGACCCCGACACCCTGCACTGGGCCGAGGACAAGCTCGGCGTGCCGGTGATCGACCACTGGTGGCAGACGGAAACCGGCTGGGCGATCGGCGCCAACTGCTGGGGCATCGAGCAATTGCCGATCAAACCGGGCTCGTCGTCGCGCGCGGTCCCGGGCTATGACGTGCAAATCCTGGATACCGCGGGGCATGAGGTGCCGCGCGGCGAGATGGGGGCGATCGCGATTCGGCTGCCGATGCCGCCAAGCTGCCTGCCGACCCTGTGGAACGCCGACCAGCGCTATATCGACGCCTATCTGACCGAATTCCCCGGTTATTACGCCACCAGCGACGCCGGCTATATCGACGAGGATGGTTATATCTTCATCATGGCTCGCACCGACGACATCATCAACGTCGCCGGCCATCGCCTGTCCACCGGCGGCATGGAGGAAGTACTGGCCCACCACCCGGACGTCGCCGAATGCGCGGTGATCGGGGTGGCCGACCAGCTAAAGGGCGAATTGCCGCTCGGCTTCCTGGTGTTGAAATTAGGCGCCGCGAAATCCGACGCCGAGATCGTCAAGGACGTGGTCGCCATGGTGCGCGAAAAGATCGGTCCGGTCGCCGCCTTTAAAACCGCCACGGTGGTTCCACGCCTGCCCAAGACGAGGTCGGGCAAGATCCTGCGCGGCACCATGAAAAAGATCGCCGACTCGGAGGAGTACAAAACCCCGGCGACAATCGACGACCCGGCGATCCTGGACGAGATCAGGGAGGCGTTGCAGGGGGTGGGGTACGCGGAGTAGGGGCGGGGCGCCCGCTTTACCCGGCGGGCCGCAGCTCTTCGAAGCTTACCTCCTGGCCGTCCACCTCGACTTCGTCATGTTTGAATCCGGCGAGTCGCTTGGCCAGCTCCAGTGGAACCTCGAAAACGAAATCGACTTCGTCGTCGTCATCGTCTTCCTCTTCCTGTTCGGCAAGGACTTCGCTTTTGATCGCCTCGTAATCGTCCGGCAAAGTCCCCTCGGTTTCGAGATGATTGGGGCCCTTGTCGCAATCATGTATGACGCTCCAGGTTCGGGTTCCGCCCATCCAGCAGGCCGACGAGGAAAACATGACATGCTCCTCGACCTCGCAGACGACGATATCATGTGTCTGCGAAAGCCCCTGCATGTCCTTGCCCAGTAAAGCGGGGTAACCCTCGTCGGCGCCGACCACCAGGTACCAGCCTGTCGGTAGCGCCGCGCCTGAATAGGTGTAGTCGGGATACGGGCTGTTGCCGCCCGCCCGCGCAAGCCCAAGCGCCGCGCAAGCCTCATCCGCCGAGGCGGCCTTGATCGCCAGCCAGGATATTGAAAAACCCATGTTACGCCCCTGTCTCGTTTGGTCCGATGCACCGCCTGGTATGGCGGCGAACGATTAGAGCCTGCAATATCTTAACATTCGGTAAGCGCGGCATACTTCGCTCCGGGCCCTTGACCTTCCAACATGTGAAACGCCTATTTGCTTTTTGATAATAGAAAAACGGAGAGCAGAGGAACCATGGCCGACAATGACGCGAAATTCGTCGACCGTTCGCGTAAAAGGGGGCGCGCTTCCGCCTTCCTCAAGTCTCCGGGTCAATCTCCTTCC
>JADFVY010000272.1 GCA_015222795.1 Pseudomonadota bacterium
CAGACCACCAGATCGGCGTCCGCGCCCACGGTGACCGAACCCTTGCGCGGATAGATGTTGAATATCTGCGCCGCCGCCGTGGAGGTGACGCGGACGAATTCGCTGGGCGTCAGGCGGCCCATGCCGACCCCGTGATGCCACAGCACCGCCATGCGATCCTCGACCCCGCCGGTGCCGTTGGGGATCAGGCGGAAATCGTCCTTGCCGGCGGCCTTCTGCGGCGCGCAGAAACAGCAATGGTCGGTCGCCGTGGTGTGCAAATTGCCCGACTGCAGCCCGCGCCACAACGCCCGCTGATGTTCCCTGGCGCGGAAGGGCGGGCTCATCACATGTGCGGCGGCAAATTCGAAATCGGTGTTTTGGTAGACGCTGTCATCGACCAGCAAATGCCCGGCCAGAACCTCGCCGAACACGCGCTGCCCCTCGTTACGGGCGCGGGTGATGGCCTCCAGCGACTGGCGGCAGGAATTGTGGACCACGTAAAGCGGCACATCCAGAACCTCGGCGATGCGGATCGCGCGGTTGGCGGCCTCGCCCTCGACCTCGGGCGGGCGCGATAGCGGGTGGCCTTCCGGCCCGGTGATGCCCTTGTCGATCATTTCCTGCTGCAGGGTGAAGACAAGCTCGCCATTTTCCGCGTGCACGGTGCAGATCGCGCCAAGTTCGCGCGCCCGCTTGAAGCTGTTCACCAGAATCTCGTCGTCCGCCATGATGGCGCCCTTGTAGGCCATGAAATGCTTGAAACTGTTGACGCCATGGTCTTTCACAAGGGTTTCCATATCGCGATGGACGGTCTCGTCCCACCAGGTAATCGCCACATGGAAGGAATAGTCGCCGCAGGCCTTCTCGGACCATTCGCGCCACTGCTTCCAGGCCTCCATCAGGGGCTGTTGCGGGGCGGGGATCACGAAATCGATGATCATCGTCGTCCCGCCGGCGAGGCCCGCCGCCGTGCCGGTGAAGAAATCCTCGCTGGCCACGGTGCCCATGAAGGGCAACTGCATATGGGTGTGCGGGTCGATCCCGCCCGGCATGACGTACTGCCCGCCGGCATCGACGGTTTCCGCCCCGGCCGGCACATCCAGATTTTCGCCCACGGCGACAATCTTGCCGTCCTCGCAATAAACATCGGCGCGGAATGCCTGTTCGGCCGTAACCACCGTGCCGCCTTTAATATGCAACGCCATATCGTCCTCCTGGGTTCGCGTACGACTATTACTCTTAACCGGCGGCGCGACCTCGTCCTTCGAGACGGGCCTACGGCCCTCCTCAGGATGAGGGAACAAATGGTGGAGCCTCATCCTGAGGAGCCCCGAAGGGGCGTCTCGAAGGACGAGGTCGCGCCGTATCCAAAGCCGGCCTCCCGGAAGGGACCAAACCCTTCCGGGAAACCAAAACCTTACATCGCCTTGGCTTTGTCCGTCACCGCATGGGTCCAGGCCCCCTCGGGGGCCTTGGTGATTACCGGATCGGAACCGCCCGAGAGCAGCGTCTGCACCGTGCGTTCGTAATCCTTCTCGTTCAACGAGCCGTCGGACCCTTCGGTCAGCTTGTTGATTTCGCCCATCATGCGAACCTGATGCTTTTCGGTCTGGGCGCCGGTCATGTCGTTTTCCAGCACGATCAGGGCCGCCGCCTTCTGATTTTCGCGCGCCCAGGCCCAGCCCTTCATGCTGGCCTTGACGAAGCGGGCCATCCGGTCGACGAAGGCGCCGTCTTTCAGGCGGTCCTCGAGAACGTAAAGCCCGTCTTCCAGGGTCGCCACGCCTTCATCTTCATATTTGAAGACAACCAGATCGGACGGCTTCAGGCCGGCGTCGATGACCTGCCAATATTCGTTGTAGGTCATGGTCGATACGCAATCGGCCTGCTTCTGCAACAGCGGGTCCACGTTGAAGCCCTGCTTGAGAACCTTCACGCCCTTGTCGCCGCCCTTGGTGGAAATGCCCAGCTTCGACATCCAGCTAAGGAACGGATACTCGTTGCCGAAGAACCAGACGCCGAGGGTCTTGCCCCGGAAGTCTTCCGGCTTGACGATGCCGGTTTCCTTGCGGCAGGTCAGCATCATGCCCGAACGCTTGAAGGGTTGAGCGATATTGACCAGGGCGACGCCCTTTTCGCGCGACGCCAGGGCCGACGGCATCCAGTCGACGACCACGTCGGCGCCGCCACCGGCGATGATCTGCGGCGGCGAGATATCGGGGCCGCCCGGATTAATCGTCACGTCGAGTCCGACTTCGTCATAGAAGCCCTTTTCCTTGGCCACGTAATAGCCGGCGAACTGCGCCTGCGTGACCCATTTCAATTGCAGCGTTACCTGGTCCGCCGCCTGGGTCGCGGTCGCGCCCAACGCGAGCGCCGCCGCCGTAAGTATCAAACCTGCCTTTTTCATTTATCGTCTCCTGTAGTTGTTATACCAATGCTCGTCGATAATGACCTATTTGATGGGGCTTTGCGGCTCGCCGGGTAGGCGCGGTCCGCGGCGCGATGCCCCCGCATCGGGCAAGGGCCGCAACGCAC
>JADFVY010000273.1 GCA_015222795.1 Pseudomonadota bacterium
CTGGTTGGAGGCGGTCGCCACCGACGCCGCCTGACCGCTGGCCTGCTCGGCGGAGGACGACAGCGATTGGGCCGTCTGCTCCAGTTCGGTCGCCGCCGAAGACACCGTGCCCAGGATATCGCTGACCTGGCCGTCGAAGGCGCTGATCATCTCGTCCACGCGTCCGGCTCGCTCGACGCGGGCCTTCTGCTCGGCTTCCTGGGCCGCCTGAAGTTTCTCGTTCTCGATCATGTTGTCCTTGAACACGAGAACCGCGCGGGCCATGTTGCCGATCTCGTCACGGCGCTCCGTGGCGGGCACGTCGGTGGTTTTGTCGCCACCGGCCAGTTGCTGCATCGCCGAGGTCATGGCGACGATCGGGTTGACGATGGAGCGAGAGGTCGCCCACACGATTATGCCCGACAACAACAAACCACCACCTAGCAATATCCAGAGCATGTTTAACAGGAAGTCGGCGTCGGACAATGCCGTATCAGCGTCGGCAACCAGCAGTTCGCGCTGGTCGCCCGACATGCCGCCCTGGCGGCTGCCGTCGGCCTGCTTCTCGCCCGACAGGATGGTGAGCAACTTGTCAGCCCGGGGCGCGGCCTCGGTGGCCAGCAGGTAGTTGGCCATGTTCCACTGGTCGGAACCGCGGATCGCGAACATCTCGGCCGCAAGCGGCGAGAACTCGCCACGCGCCGCCGAGAACTTCTCGAAGGACGCCGCCTGTTCCGCCGTCAACAGATAAGCCGCCTTTTTCATGTCGGCGAAGCGGGCATCGTTATTGGCCCACAGCAGGTCGAACTTGTTTTTAAAGCTCTCGTCGCCGGTCAGCAGATAGGCGCGGATATTGGCCAAGCCCAGGCCCAGCGTGCCACGCAGATCGGCCATCATGGCCAGCAAGCGCTTGCGGTCGTCACTGGTATAGGACTGCATCCGCGCGGCCTCGCCAGTGTTGCTAATGGCCGCAATAACTGCTTTCTGCAGGATGTCGAGACCGTTTAATGCCGGGCTGTCGTCGATTTTGACGGCGCCGTCGATCTGTTTCGCCGTGCTACCCTGACCGGCCAACCGAACCGCATCTTTAAGGGCCTTAGCATAAGCATCGACCACGGTTTCGATGGCGGCGATCGCGGCCGCTTCCTCGGCTGTCAGCCCGAAGGTACGGTACTGCTCGATGGAATGCCTGGCGTCGGCGACACTGGCCTCGACCTTGGCGATGCGCGGGTCGTCCTGACGCAGCACATAGTTCTTGAAGTGGTGGATCATGCCGCCATAACCGACGGCGTCGCGAAGCTCGGTCAAAACACGCTGGCGGCCAAACAGGCCAACCGCGGTTTCGTCGTCCAGGGTCACGAGACCCTGCAGCGCCGGGCCGTCATTGACTTTAATCTGGCCGTCGATGCCCTCGGCGGTGTAACCGCCACGGGCCAGCGAAATCGCCTGACGCAGGCCGCCCGCATAGGCGTCGACCACCGATTCGATATTGCGCAGCGCGCCGGCTTCCGCGTCGCTCAGCGGGAATGCGCGGTAACGCGCAATGGCGTCGCGGGCCGCGGCCAGCTTGGCCTCAACCTTGGCGATGCGGGGCTGGTCCTGACGCAGCACGTAGTTCTTGAACTGGTGGATCATGCCGCCATAACCGATCACGCTGCGCAGCTCCGACACGATGTTGGTCTTGTGCACCGCATCCAGCGAATAGGCCGCCTCGATATCGATCATCAGGGTAATTTCATCGGCCAGGATCGCGCCGCGCGGCGCCGCCTGTTCCAGCAGGATCTTCGTCGCCGGCTGTTCGTCGACGGTGTTCGCGATGTTTTCGACATCTTGCTGGGCGACGCGGATTTCTTTGAGAATTCCCGTAAACTCGGCCCAGCGCTTTACATCCTCCGGATTGGCCCAGGTCCTGGACAAATCATCCATGGCCGCGCTCTGGCGGTCAATATCGGCCCACACCGCGGCGCGTTCGATCTTGAAGGAAGGATTGCCCGTCAGCATCCAGCCGCGAAGCGAGGCAAGCGATGCCTGAAGATTCTCGGTCACCTTGCCACTGGCGAACGCGGTGGGAACGCGCAGACTATTGATAGTGTCGACCCGTGACTTCACACCGGTCACCATAACGAAGGTGATACCGACGATCGCCGCCATCACCACGCACACTAACGTGAAACCCGATATAAGGCGGCCTTTAATTTTCATATCGAAAACTGTGTTGCCTGTTTTGATCTCTGTATCTTCTATAGACATTCCTGATTCTCCATGATCGTTCGCCCCGAGAGCGGTGTGTGTCGAATTGACTACCGTGGAAATCTTGGGGAATCGCTGTCGACGCCCGCGGTCAACATACCCTAAAGTTCCGAAACCCTAATACGGGTTATATAATTGCCCATATATTATCCATTATTATGCGGTGGATTAACTAATAACCTGTTAAATAAGTATAATCATAAATAGGTATATTTTTGGATAAAAATCGCATTCTGAGCAGTTTTTTTGCTGAAATTCCGCCTGTTTCGACAAGAAGGCGCATTAATAATATCCATAAGGATAGTGTAGACAATGCTGCCAATTAAGCTTTCGGACGGCAAAGTATCTTAAGCCGATGGCGCCGATTCCATGACGACAGGAAATGCTCTATATTCGGACCATGACTGAACTTGTGGAAGCACCAAACAAACCCCTGCGCCCCCGGTCCGAGGGCGGGGTGGCGTTCGAACTGGTCTCGGACTATCAACCGGCCGGCGACCAGCCGAAGGCGATCGCGGAACTGGTGGCGGGGGTAAATAACGGCGAGCGCGACCAGGTGCTGTTGGGGGTGACCGGATCGGGCAAGACCTTTACCGCCGCCCAGGTCATCCAGCACACCCAACGCCCGGCGCTGATACTGGCGCCCAACAAGACGCTGGCGGCCCAACTCTATGGCGAGATGAAGAGTTTTTTCCCCAACAACGCGGTGGAGTATTTCGTCTCCTACTACGACTACTACCAGCCCGAGGCCTACGTCGCGCGCACCGACACCTTCGTCGAGAAGGAATCCTCGCGCAACGAGCAGATCGACCGCATGCGCCATTCCGCCACCCGCGCCCTGTTCGAGCGCGACGACGTCATTATCGTGGCCAGCGTATCCTGCATCTACGGCATCGGCTCGCCCGAGACTTATTCGGAAATGACTATCGCGCTGGAGGTCGGCGGGCAGATGGCTCGCGGCGACCTGCTGTCGAGCCTGGTTGAGCTGCAATTCAAGCGCAACGACACTAACTTCGTGCGCGGGATGTTTCGCGTGCGCGGCGACACGATCGAGATTTTCCCGGCCCATTACGAGGACCGCGCCTGGCGGATCACGCTGTTCGGCGACGAGATCGAGGCGATCCACGAGTTCGACCCGCTGACCGGCGAGAAGATGGCCGCGCTGGAGGCGGTAAAGGTCTATGCCAGCAGCCATCACGTTACGCCGCGCCCGACCCTGATACAGGCAATGCGGACCATGAAGATCGAACTCAAGAAGCGGCTGACCGAGCTACACGATCAGAATAAATTGCTGGAGGCGCAGCGCATCGAGCAGCGCACCACCTTCGACCTGGAAATGATCGAGGCGACCGGTTCATGCCCCGGCATCGAGAACTACTCGCGCCACCTGACCGGCCGCGCGCCCGGCGAGCCGCCGCCGACCCTGTTCGAATATCTGCCAGAAAACATGCTGCTGTTCGCCGATGAAAGCCATGTCACGGTGCCGCAAGTCGGCGGCATGGCGCGCGGCGACTACGCCCGCAAATCGATCCTGGCGGAATATGGCTTCCGGCTGCCGTCCTGCGTCGACAACCGGCCACTGACCTTCGACGAGTGGAACCGCATGCGGCCCCAGACGGTCTATGTTTCGGCCACGCCCGGCCCGTGGGAGATGGAACGCACCGGCGGCGTTTTCATCGAACAGGTGGTCCGCCCCACCGGCCTGATCGATCCGGTTTGCATCATCCGCCCGATCGAGAGTCAAGTGGACGACCTGCTGGCTGAATGCCGCACTTGCGCGGAGTTGAGCCAGCGCGTGCTGGTCACCACGCTGACCAAACGCATGGCCGAGGATCTGACCGACTATATGGTCGAGGCCGGATTGAAGGTGCGCTACCTGCATTCCGACATCGACACGCTGGAGCGCATCGAGATTATCCGCGATTTGCGCCTCGGCGCCTTCGACATCCTGGTCGGCATCAACCTGCTGCGCGAGGGGCTGGATATTCCCGAATGCGCGCTGGTCGCAATTCTGGACGCCGACAAGGAGGGCTTCCTGCGCAGCCGCACCTCGCTGGTCCAGACTATCGGCCGCGCGGCGCGCAATATCGACGGCCGCGTCATTCTCTATGCCGACAAGATGACCGGATCACTGACCTACGCCATCGAGGAAACCGAGCGCCGGCGCGAGAAGCAGCAGGCCTGGAATGCGGCTAACGGCATCACGCCGGAATCAGTGCGCAACAAGATCGCCGATGTCCTGGGCAGCGTCTACGAGCGCGACCATGTCACTGTCTCGACCGGGGACGCGGGCATGCCGCACCTCGTGGGCGTCGACTTGAAGAGCTATATCGCAAAGCTGGAAGAGCGCATGCGCGCCGCCGCCGCCGACCTGGAGTTCGAAACCGCCGCGCGGTTGCGCGATGAGATCAAGCGGCTGGAAGCGCTGGACCTGGACATGCCCGCCAACGCCGCCCCGATCAACCCGGGGATCGCCGCGGAGATCGCAGGGCTGGACAAGGCGCTACAGCCACGGCGTGGCAATCGCGGAAAATCGGGCCGGGGTAAAGGAAAAGGTAAGACTCGCGGACGTTAAATGGGCGGCCCGGCCAAACGTGAAATGGCCGGATCATAAAATTAAGGAAGGCTTGCTCCGTGACGAAAATTATCCTGTGCCTGGCCCTGTTCGGGCTGGTCTTTATATCCTTGCCGGCGATCGCCGATACGCACAAGAAACTTCAGCAGGCCTGCCTCTCGGCCAACAACGCCGACCTGGACGCACTGCACGACGAATCGAGGGAGCTCGGCCTCACGGGAGGCATCGCTTTCGCCAAGATGGCAGTCAAGGCACCGAGGGCCTTGCTGGTCGCGCCGCTGGCGCATTTTGTGCTTGGCGAGCGTTTGGCCGCGAAGGAAGAATTGGCCACCCTGATCGAGAGCCTGCCGGACCGGCATGCCATGCGGAAAAAATGGGCGGAACTGCTGCAAGACATTAACAAGAGCCGCACGCTTTATCCGGGCCATGACAGCGAACTTGCGTCCAAGGGCTTCTGGCCCGGCGACGCCACCGAGGTGACGGCTGCGGATGGCGGCAAGTATCGGCTGCAGGTGTGGCTGCGACCGTCCTGCGGCGGCACCAACCTGTCACGGATATCCCGGGCCGGCCTGGAGGTCTTCCGGCTCGAAAGCGAGGGACGCGTGAAATCGCTGTGGGCACACGAGGAAGAAACATACGGCTTCGGGATCGTGGGAGTTTTGGCCGAGGGGCCCGGCGCGGACCCGATGGTGACCGTAACAAGTTCGGAAGCCGGCACTTGTAACGATTGCGCCCAGACCAGCACATTGCTGGTGCGCGAGACCGGGCCGGTTTGGATCAGCGGCGGCACGCTGGACGGCATGACGGTCGAAGGCGTTGCTGATCTGGATAAAGACGGTTCGCCGGAATATATCGCCATGCTGCCGGGGTGGAGTTTTTACATGGACCTTTGCCACAATTGCTCGCCGCGGCTGAGCGCCATTTTCACGTTGCGGGAATCGAAAATCGTGGAGGCCTGCGACAGTTTCCCCAACGACTTCGAGGAACGGGCAAGGGACGCGCTGGACAACGACGACCCCCAGGCGCCCCTCGAGGATGTCGCCGGGGCCGTGGTTATGGTTTTCCTGAACATGGTGCAGGCCGGCAAGGACAAGGAAGCAGAAGCTTGGCTGAAGGAACGGCTGGCGCCGCAATCACAGAAGGGCAGCGGGAACGAGGCCTATGCGGAAAATCTGCTGGACGACCTGCTTCCCCGTCTGGCCAAGATGCGCGCCGGCAAACCACGGGGGTGCCCGGCGAACGCGTTATAAGGTTGTTCCAGGCATGGTAGCGGTTGCCGAAAGCGTTACTTGCCGGTAAACATTAGGGGGTGAATCATTTCGACATTCTGACCTGACTGGTAGGCGCCGCCGCATGCTTGCGGGACTTTATCCCCTTCTACGCCTGATTCTTGGTAGCCTGCGGGACCTTGCGCCCATTGTGCTGGTCATCTTCTTCTTTCAGGTTTTCGTTTTGCAGCAACCCTTCCCGAATCTGGAGCGGGTGGTCGTCGGCGTCGTGTTGGTGATGCTGGGGCTGACGCTGTTCATCCAGGGTCTCGAGATGGGGCTGTTCCCGATCGGCGAGACGATGGCGCAGGCTTTCGCCCGCAAGGGCAGCCTGTTCTGGCTGCTGGCCTTCGCCTTCTGCCTGGGCTTCGGCACCACGGCGGCCGAGCCGGCCCTGATCGCGGTCGCGGCCGAGGCGGCGGAGGTCATGGCCGAGGCTGGCGTGGTCGCGCATAACGAGGCGGCGCGAGCGTCTTATGCCTACTGGCTGCGCATGACGGTGGCGGTTTCGGTCGGGGCATCGCTGGTGCTGGGGGTGTTCCGCATCCTCAAGGGCTGGCCGGTGCATGTGCTGATCATCGGCGGCTATATCATCGTGGTGATCCTGACCTTCCTGGCGCCGCCGGAGATCATCGGCGTGGCCTATGATTCGGGCGGCGTGACCACCTCAACCATCACCGTGCCGCTGGTTACCGCGCTGGGTGTCGGGCTGGCCTCGACGATCCGCGGGCGCAATCCGCTGACCGACGGCTTCGGGCTGATCGCCTTCGCCAGCATGTTTCCGGTGATCTTCGTTCTGCTTTACGGGATGGCGGTGCAATGAACCTGCTGCTGCATCTGTCGGATGTGGGCGTGGCCACGATGCTGGACGTGCTGCCGATCGTCTTGATCCTGGCCTTCTTCCAGATCGTGGTTATCCGCAAGAAGCCGGCCAACCTGCAGCGCATCGTCACCGGTTTTCTTTATGTGCTGCTCGGTCTGACGCTATTTCTGGTGGGGCTGCAGGAAGCGCTGTTCCCGATTGGCGAGACCATGGCGAAACAGCTTACCGATCCTGCTTTCCTTGGCATCGAGGCCGCCAGCGCCGACTGGCGCGACTATGGATGGGTATACGCCTTCGCCTTCGCCATCGGTTTCGCCACGACCATCGCCGAGCCGGCGCTGATGGCGGTCGCGGTTAAGGCTAGCCAGGTATCGGGCGGCGCTATTTCAGTTTGGGGATTGCGGATCACCGTTGCCCTGGGCGTCGCCGTCGGCGTGTCCCTGGGCACATTTCGCATCGTCACCGGCACGCCGCTGCACTGGTATATCATCGCCGGTTATGCGGCGTTGATCCTGCAAACCTGGCGGGCGGTGCGCGTGGCCGGTAGCATCGTGCCGCTGGCCTACGATTCGGGCGGCGTCACGACATCGACCGTGACCGTGCCGCTGGTTACCGCGCTGGGCCTTGGCCTGGCATCGACCATACCGGGCCGCAGCCCGGTGATCGACGGCTTCGGGCTGATCGCCTTCGCAAGCCTGTTTCCGATGATTTCCGTATTGGGGTACGCTGAATTGTCCGCCTGGAAGAAGAAGCGACGGAAACGCAATGCCCCGAACAACAATGGGAGTGAGCAATGAAGTTCAAACTGATCATGGCGCTGGTGGACGACGCCCATACGGACAATATCCTGACCGCCGCGCGCGAGGCCGGCGCCACGGGCTGTACGGTAATCACCAGTGCCCGTGGCGAGGGGTTAAAACCCGAGAAGACTTTTCTGGGGCTCGATCTGGCAGTACAGAGAGACCTGCTGCTTTTTCTGGTGGCCGAACCCCTGAGTCGCGATATCCTCGAAACCATCGCCGCGACGGGTAAATTCGACGAACAACCGGGCAGCGGGATCGCGTTCCAGGTCGGCATCGAGGACGCCGTCGGCCTGTCGTCACAGATGGAGACCCTGACACAAGAGATCGAAGAGCAGATATGAAACAGGAACCCTATATCAAGGTCGCAGAGGTCATGGCCCGCGACCTGCACACCGTCGACAGCATGGCCACGGTGCGCGAGGCGATGGAAAAAATGACGCGCGAGAATGTTAGCTCGCTGGTCGTGGACCGCCGGGACGAGAAGGACGAGTACGGCGTGATCGTGGTCAACGACATCGCGCGCAAGGTGGTTGCGGAAAACCTCTCCTTCGACCGGGTGCAGGTCTATGAGGTGATGAGCAAACCCGTCGTCTATGTCGATCCGGGAATGGATCTCCGCTACGCGATCCGACTGCTGGTGCGCATCGGGCTCAACCGCGCGCTGGTGCTGGGTGGCGACCGACAAATCCAGGGCATGGTGACCCTGCGTGACATGGTGCTGCGTTACGCGAATTCACGCGATGGGGAGACGGCGTCTTGAGCAACGGCGCGGCCCCGGCAAGTTCCATCCCGCGCACCGCCCTGGTTACCGGCGCGGCGCACCGCATCGGTCGCGCCATCGCACTGGACCTGGCGGATCAAGGCTTCGATCTGGCGATCCACTATAACCAGTCGGGCGACGCGGCGGAGGAACTTGCGGCGAGTATTCGCGGAATGGGCCGGCGCGCCACCACCCTGGCGGCCGACCTTGGGCGCGAGGAGGAAACCGAAAGCCTGATCGACCGCGCGACAGAGGTGCTGGGACCGGTAGGCTGTCTGGTGAACAATGCATCGCGCTTCGAGTACGACGTCTGGGACAAGACGACGCGCGAAAGCTGGGATATCCATATGGAGGCCAATCTGCGCGCCCCATTCCTGTTGTCTCAAGGCATGGCGCGCGCCTTGCCGGACGATGCTGAAGGCGTCATCGTCAATTTGCTGGACCAGCGTGTCTGGAACCTCACCCCCTACTTTGTAACCTATACGTTGTCGAAGGCCGGACTGTGGGCGTTGACCCAGACCCTGGCCCTGGCCCTGGCGCCGCGCATCCGGGTCAACGGAATTGGCCCGGGACCGACATTGAAGAGCGAGCGGCAGAACGAGGACCATTTCCGCATGCAGTGGGATGCAACCCCGCTGCAACATGGCGCCACCCCGGAAGAGATCGCGGCCGGAGTCCGCTATATCCTTGCGGCCCGTTCCATGACCGGCCAGATGATCGCGCTGGACGGCGGCGAGCATCTGGGCTGGGCCCAGCCATCGCGCGGTTTTGTTCCATTTGAATAGGTATGAATATGATCGGCCAGCCTGTTTTTTAGAAATAACCGGTTATGCTTATTGAGGTATTTTGCGAACGAATCGAGAATATTTTTACACAGTCCCCACCGCCGGCCGTTTTCGATGGTTTCGCCCGAGTCGGTTTCGACCGCCAAGTGCAACTGCACCTGTGCATGCAAAAGTTAACCATGTGATTTCAATTGGTTAGGAACTGTGCCTATTTTTTGTGCAATGCTCGCGAATCTGTGAGATTCCTTCGGGCCACGCCCCGAGTCGCGAAGTTGTCGACAGGCTTATCCACAGGAGTCGTGGATTGATTGTTAAAGGCTTGAATTTCCAACCTGTTAATGGACTGGCAACATAATCGAGCGGTGTTTCGGTTGTTGACGAAACAGCTACCGACCCCGAGATTAGGCACAATGAGTAGCGAAGTTACAGATCAACAAATCGCGGAGGCTGCGTCGGAGGCGGCAGCAGTCAGCCTGGCGGACGGCGCGGCCCTGATTCGCGGTAAGCTGAAAACCATGCCCGGCAGTCCAGGCGTATACCGTATGCTGGGCGCGCGGGGTAAAGTTCTGTACGTGGGCAAGGCCCGCAATCTGAAAAAACGCGTGGCAACCTATGCGAACGCAGGCCGCCTGCCCGTGCGGCTGCAACGCATGGTCGCCGAGACCATAGAGATGGAGATCGTCACCACCCATACCGAGGTCGAGGCGCTACTTCTTGAAGCGAACCTGATCAAGACGCTGAAGCCGCATTACAATATCCTGCTACGCGACGACAAATCCTTCGCGGACATCCTGATTGCGGCCGACCATGACTTCCCGCAGCTAATAAAACATCGCGGCGCGCACAAGCGGCCCGGCAAATATTACGGCCCCTTCGCATCGGCCGGCGCGGTAAACCGCACCATTACCGCCCTGCAGCGCGCCTTCCTGCTGCGCAACTGCTCAGATTCGATCTTCGCCAGCCGCACGCGGCCCTGCCTGCAATTCCAGATCAAGCGCTGCAGTGCGCCTTGCGTGGGGCGAATTGACGAGGCGGAATATGGCGCGTTGGTCCGCCTGGCCCACGAATTCCTGGTTGGGCGGTCGCATGCGGTGCAAGAGGAGTTGGCCAGCCAGATGCAGGAAGCCAGCGATGGCCTTGAGTTCGAACGCGCGGGCGCCCTGCGCGACCGCATCCAGGCGCTGACCATGGTCCAGTCGCATCAGGACATAAACCCGCTGGGCATCGGCAACGCCGATGTGGTCTCGCTGGCCCAGGAAGGCGGCCAGTCCTGCATTCAGATATTCTTCTTCAGAGACGGCCGCAATCACGGCAACCGGGCTTATTACCCAAGCCATGATCGTAACGCCGAGGCGGCCGAAATCATGTCCGCCTTCATCGGACAGTTCTATGACGGACGGCCGGCGCCCGGTCGAGTGCTTGCCAGCATCGAGCCCGCCGAGGCGGACCTGCTGGCAGAGGCCCTGACGATCAACGCGGGACACAAGGTGAAAATCCACACCCCCCAACGCGGCCGGTTCCGCAAACCCGTGGAACATGCGCTGGCCAACGCGCGCCAGGCGCTGGCGCGGCGTATGTCGGAAAGCGCGTCACAGCGCCGTCTGCTGGACGGGCTGGCGACCGTACTGGAGCTGGAGACCCCGCCGGAGCGTATCGAGGTCTACGACAATAGCCATATCCAGGGGTCGGACGCGGTCGGTGCGATGATCGTCGCCGGGGCGGAGGGGCTGAACAAGGGCGCCTACAGGAAGTTCAATATCCGAACGGCCGGCGGCGCCGAGGGCGAGGCCTCGGCCGGCGACGATTACGCGATGATGCGCGAGGTGATGGGCCGCCGCTTTGCCCGAGCGCTGAAGGAGGATCCCGACCGCGAGGAAGGTAGTTGGCCAGATCTGGTGGTGATCGACGGTGGACAGGGGCAACTGACGGCGGCGCGCGAAGCCCTGAAGGAGCTGGGCATAGAAGATGTGGAGCTGCTGGCCATCGCCAAGGGCCCCGACCGCGATGCCGGCCGCGAACGGTTTTTCCGCCCGGACCGCGCCTCGTTCATGCTGGAGCCTCGCGACCCCGTTCTCTATTTCCTGCAGCGCCTGCGTGACGAATCCCACCGCTTTGCGATCGGCGCGCACCGCACGCGCAGAGCCAAGGGAATCGCCGCGTCGCCGCTGGATGAAATCCCCGGCATCGGGGCAGCGCGCAAGCGCGCTTTGTTGCGGCATTTCGGATCGGGCAGAGCCGTCGGCCAGGCAGGTCTGAGCGATCTGGAGGCGGTCGGCGGCATTAGTCGCACCGTGGCCCGGAAAATTTATAGCCATTTCCACGATGATGGTTAGAATGCCGCAACCTGAAACCCTGTCGCTGACAGCGCCATTATTCGGAAGCCAATGATTTACAGCCTCCCCAATCTTCTGACGATCTCGCGGATTTTCTCGATTCCATTGATCGTAGCGCTATTCTGGTTCAAGGGTGACGCGGCGCGCTGGGCGATGCTCGCCATTTTCGTTCTGGCGGGCATTACCGATTATTTCGACGGGATGCTGGCGCGCTCCATGGGCCAGATATCCAATTTCGGGCGCTTCCTCGATCCGGTGGCGGACAAGCTGCTGGTCTCGGCGCTGCTGATCATGCTGGTATGGTCGGACGATATTTCCGGGCTGGTCATTCTGCCGGCCCTGGTCATTCTGTGCCGCGAGATTCTAGTGTCGGGCCTGCGTGAATTCCTCGCAAGCATCAAGGTCGGCGTCCCGGTCAGCAATCTCGCCAAGTGGAAAACAGCGGTGCAGATGGTGGCGCTGGGTTTCCTGATTCTCGGCAAGACGGGGCCGGATTTCTGGCGCCCCGAAATTACGATCACGGCTATCGGCGAGACGTTGCTGTGGATCGCCGCGCTGCTGACCATAATCACCGGATACGATTACCTTCGAGCCGGCCTGAAATATATGGCCGAGGACAACGACGCACCCGATGACTGAGACAAGCCGGCAAGCCGGCAATGAATGAAGGCACTATGCGAATTTTTGGACTGGCTGGCTGGAGCGGCAGCGGAAAGACGACCTTGATGGTGCATTTGTTGCCCGAACTGGTCGGGCGCGGCCTGACGGTCTCCACGATCAAACACGCGCATCACAATTTCGAAATCGACCGCCCGGGCAAGGATTCGTATGAACATCGCGAGGCCGGCGCGACCGAGGTGATGATTACCGGCGGCAAGCGCTGGGCGCTGATGCATGAAATTCGCGAGAAGGCCGAACCGACCGTGGCCGACCTGATGAGCCACATGACGCCGGTCGATCTGCTGATGATCGAGGGGTTCAAGAACGACGAACATCCCAAGCTGGAGGTATTCCGCGCCGACACGGGCAAGCCGATGATCTGCCGTCAGGACCCGAAAATCGTCGCGGTGGCGAGCGATGAAATCCTCGGCGGGCTGGGTATTCCGCAACTGGACCTGAACGATGTTCCGGCGATCGCGGATTTCATTATCGAGTATTGTGGATTGAAGAGCGGGGCCAAACATGGCGCAGCTTAGCGACGACTGTTTTGCCCATGGCGGCGCGCTGATGCCGCTGGACGAGGCGCTGGCGATGTTGACGGCGCGGATCGGCCCGGTCGCCAAAACCACGCGCCTACCGCTGGTCGAAACCGGCGGGCGCCTGCTGGCCGAGGACGTGACGGCGGCGGTCGACGTGCCGCCGCACGACAATTCGGCGGTCGACGGTTATGCGGTGTTCTTCGACGACCTGGACCCGGACAATGAAACGCGCCTGCCGGTTACCGGCCGGGTGGCGGCGGGTCACCCGCTGGGCCGCGCGGCGGTGCGCGGCGAGGCAATCCGCATATTCACCGGCGCGCCGATGCCCGTGGGGCCGGACACGGTGATGATGCAGGAAGACTGCCGCGAGGATGGCGAGCATGTGGTCATCATGCCGGGCATCAAAAAAGGCGCAAATCGCCGCGACGCCGGCGAGGATGTTCGCCGGGACGATGTCGTGCTGCGGCGCGGGCGGCGGCTGAAACCCCAGGATATCGGCCTTGCCGCCGCCGTCGGGCGAACCGAACTGGCGGTTTACGAACCGATCCGGGTGGCGGTGTTTTCCTCCGGTGACGAGGTGCGCGACCCCGGCCAGCCCCTGCCCGAGGGCGCCATATACGACGCCAACCGTTATACGTTGATGAGCGCGGTCGCGCGGTTGGGCTGCAAGGTCAGCGACCTGGGTATCCTGCCCGACGACGAGACGGCCATCCATGACGCACTGGCCCAAGCCGCCGAAAACCACGACCTTCTGCTTACGTCGGGCGGCGTGTCGGTCGGCGAGGAAGACCATTTGCGGGCCGCGGTCGAGGCCGGGGGCAACCTGCATTTCTGGCGGCTGGCGATCAAGCCGGGCCGTCCGGTGGCCATGGGCCAGGTGGGCCGCACGCCGATCGTCGGCCTGCCCGGCAATCCCGGCGCGGTGCTGGTGACCTTCCTGTTGATCGCGCGGCCTATTCTGCTGCGATTGGCAGGGTTGGAAGATGTTTCCGCCCATCGATTCGCGGTGCGGGCCGAATTCGATCACAAGAAGAAAGAAGGCCGCCGCGAATTCGTGCGGGCCAAACTGGCAATTGGCGAGGACGGCGCGCTTGTGGTGCTGAAACACGGGGCCAGCGGCGCCGGAATCCTGTCGTCCCTGGTCGAGGCCGACGGATTAGTGGATTTGGGGACCGACTTGACCTATCTGAAGTCAGGTAGCAGTGTTGATTTCCTGCCTTTCAACGAGGTTTTGACATGAGGATTCTCTATTTCGCCTTTCTGCGCCAACGCACCGGTCTGGGCGAGGAAACCGTCGAGGCGCCCGCCGAGGTGCGCGATGTTGCCGGGCTGGTGGAATGGCTGAAGACGCGCGGCCCTGGCCATGCGGAGGCGATGCGCGACGTCTCGGCGATCCGCGTCGCGGTGAATCAGGAATTCGCGGGCATGGATACCGCCATCGCGGCCAATGACGAGATCGCCTTTTTCCCGCCGGTAACGGGCGGCTGAGTCGTGGCCGTTAAGGTTCAGCGTGAGGATTTCGACGTCGGCGCGGAGATCGCGGCGCTGACGGCGGGCCGCACCGACATCGGCGGCGTGGCGAGTTTCCTGGGCCTGGTGCGCGACATCGCCGGCGGCGACCCGGTCAGCGCCATGACTCTGGAGCATTATCCCGGCATGACCGAGAAGATGCTGGCCGATATCGAGGTAGAGGCGCGCGACCGCTGGCCGCTGGACGAGACCCTGATTATCCACCGCTATGGCCGGCTGGAGCCGGGCGACCGCATCGTGCTGGTCGTCACCGCCAGCGCCCACCGCAAGGCCGCGCTCGAATCCTGCGAATTCCTGATCGACTGGCTGAAGACCA
>JADFVY010000023.1 GCA_015222795.1 Pseudomonadota bacterium
AAGAGACAGATTTAAGGTCGGGCATGGGAAAGCTTCCACGAGAGGACGCGCCATGGCCGCGCAAACGTTTCCGCATCTGTTTCAGCCGCTGACGCTTCGCCACAAGACGCTGAAGCATCGGCTGGTCTTCGGGGCGCATACCGCCAATATGGCGGAGGCCGGGCTGCCGGGCGAGCGGCATTTGAACTATTACCTGGAGCGCGCCATCGGCGGGGCGGCGATGATCGTGGTGGAGCCTGTACCGGTGCACCGCACGGGCGTTCTGACCCGAGGCAATTTCCGCAACGACGACGACAGTATTATCCCCGCCTTCCGGCGCATTACCGACGCCTGCCATGCGCACGGGACGGTAATGATTCAGCAGATCTATCATGTCGGCGCGCATGGCGACGCGGACAATTCATGGGCCCCGAACTGGTCGCCGTCGGGCCGTCCGTCCTGGCATGACAGTGATGGCAGTCACGCTATGACCGGGGCGGAAATCGAGGAGCTGATCGAGGCCCACGGCCAGGCCGCGCGCCGCGCCCATGAGGCCGGCTTCGACGGCGTCGAGCTGTTCGCCAACTACCAGGCCCTGATCGAGCAGTTCTGGACGCCCTGGTCGAACAAACGCGATGACGAATGGGGCGGCAGTTTCGAGAACCGCATGCGTTTTTCGCGCCGCATCGTCGAGCGCATCCGCGAACTGGCGGGTGAGGATTTCATCATCGGGCTGGCGATCAGCATCGACGCAGAAGTGGAAGTGACGCTCTCGATCGAGGAGATGAAGGATATCCTTGCCTGGCATGACGAACGCGGGCTGATGGATTACGTGACGGTCGGCACCGGCGGCTATTTCGACTTCCATAAGCTGATGCCGACGGTGATGTATGAGGACAAGCTGGGCGCGCCCTTCGCGGAGGCTTTGCGCCCGGCGCTGAAAAACGCCGTGTTGCAGGTGGAAAGCCATATCCGTACGCCGGAGAACGCCGAGGCGGTGATCGGCGCGGGCCAGGCCGACATGGTCTCCATCGTACGCGGCCAGATTGCCGATCCGCATATGGCGGCCAAGGCGATGGAAGGCAGGCCGGAGGATGTGCGGCCCTGTCTTAGCTGCAATCAGATGTGCTGGGGCCGGCGCTACCGCGACTACTGGATTGCCTGCGTCGTCAACCCGTCGTCGGGCCGGGAATTCGAATGGGGCGGCGACCGTTTCACG
Source organism: Pseudomonadota bacterium (assembly GCA_015222795.1). Lineage (GTDB taxonomy): Bacteria > Pseudomonadota > Alphaproteobacteria > UBA8366 > JADFVY01 > JADFVY01. Next base: position 1,199 of record JADFVY010000023.1, read on the forward strand.
CCGGACGGGGCGCCGCGCGACATCCTGGTGGTGGGCGGTGGCCCGGCGGGCATGGAGGCGGCGCGGGTCGCCGCCGAGCGCGGCCACCGGGTGACGCTGGCCGAGGCGTCGGACAGGCTGGGCGGGCGCTTCCGCCTGGCCGGCATGCAGCCGCGCCGGGCACAGATCCTGGACTTCATCGAATGGTACGAGACGCAATTGTCGAAGCTTCGGGTGACGGTGAACTACAACAGCCCGATGGACGCGGACGAGGTGCGCGACTTCGGCGCCGACGCCGTGGTGCTGGCGACCGGTGCGCAGCCGGCAGGGACCGGCTTCCAGAAGGCGCTGCCGCAAGTCGAAACGCTGCCGGGCATCGACCGGGGCAATGTCTTTTCCGTGGACGAGGTAATGGCGCGAAGCGCGCGGCCCGGCGAGCATGTGATCCTGCTAGACGATATCGGCCATTGGGACGGGCTGGGCACGGCCCTGCATCTGGCCGAAGCCGGACACCGGGTGACGGTGGTTAGCTGGCTGCCGGTTGTCGGTGCGGAGCTCACCCGCACCACCGCCGACTGGCCGATCCGCCGCCGGTTCAAGCAACTCGGCGTCCGGACCTGCACCGAGACCGCCATCGGGGAATGGCGCGGTGACGGCGCCACGCTGATCGATTTGCGCGACGGCGAGGAAACCGTGCTGGCCGCCGACAGCCTGGTGCTGGCCGGCATCCCGGTGCCTGAGGACTGGCTGGCCCGCGAGCTGGAAGGCAGCGGTCTGGAAATCCACACAATAGGCGATGCCGTCCATCCTCGCCGCGTCCATATGGCGATCCATGAGGGCAGGAAGGTGGGGCTGGGGTTGTGAATATTGTCTGATCCCACCTCCGCGCTTCATGCTTGCAGGAATTCCTATGCCTCCGGCCCATACTAGGGCAGACTGAATGTTATCGAACGGGGCAGGGGAAACCATTGACGATGAAACTTATGTATGCGCCGCAGTCGCCATTCGCGCGCAAGGTGCGCGTTGCGGTGATCGAGCTGGGGCTGGGCGACGAGATCGAACCGGTATTGCAGGCGGTCGCTCCGGTGAAGGAAAACGCCGACTACGCGGCCAACGTCAACCCGCTGCGCAAGATTCCGGCTCTGCTGCTGGATGACGGGCGGGTGTTGTATGATTCGACGGTGATCTGCGAATATCTCGACGATCTGGCGGGTGGCGGGCAAATTCTCCCGGCCCCGGGCCCGGACCGATGGGACGTGCTGACGCAACATGCGTTGGCCCAGGGCATGATGGAGGCGGCGGTGCTGGTGCGCTACGAGACCTGGCTGAGGCCGGGGGAACGTCGCTGGCCCGATTATGTCGATGACCAGTGGGACCGCATCGAATCCGGCCTCGATTGGTTCGAGGCCAACGCCAAAGGGCTGGTGGGCCCGGTGAACATTACCCATGTCGCGCTCGGCTGCCTGCTGGGTTATCTCGATTTCCGCTGGCCCGACGCCGGTTGGCGCGACGGTCGCTCGCGCCTGACCAACTGGTCGAACTGGTTCGCGCGGCGCGACAGCTGCAAACAGACCGAGCCGCACGACCCGTAATATCAAAGCTCGCTGATAAAGCCCCATCAAATGGGCCTTCATCAGCGAGCTTTGGTAGAACAATCAGCAATCGCCAAACACGGAAAAAACCCGGAAGGCAATTAAGCCTTCCGGGTTTTCCACTATTCGGGGGCGCTCATCGCTCCCCCGCCCCTAGTTAACTCAGGCCGCGCGTAGCGGTATTCGCTCATGCCGCCGGGCCAGATTCAGCCGGCCGGCGAGATCGTCGAGGATCAGGCGGCTCTGATCGGCGTCGCGGTAGCAGAAATGGATCAGGATGTGGGTCGCACCCAGGGCATGCCCTTCGACGATCCGGGCGTAGCGGGCGTCGAGACGCTCGCACATGCCGGCGGTCTCGCCGACGCCCAGAAACGACCAGCCCGGGGTAATGTGGCAATGCAGGTCGGCCACCGGTCGTGCAAAGATATATACGGCCGGGCCGCAAGGCGCATAGCTCAGCGGAAAAGCCGTGAATCCGTGCAGCACGCCGGACCCACCGCGCAGCGATACCGCCGCCTGTCCCGGCGGGGTTCTGCAAACAGTGTCAATCTCGTGCATGACTGCTTACTCCAAGTGTATCAGTTGGATGGATTATGACACCCGAAAGTTGAATAAAAGTTAACGAAACTTGATTCTTTTCAGTTTTCGAATTGCCGCGGAAAAGAAAAACCCCTCCCGAGGGGACGGGAGGGGACCAGTTTGGGGAAGTAAATACTATGTTGGTCAGGCGGCGGCGCGGCGCCCCTCGGCGTTGAGGGGCGGCCGCAGTGCGGCGACCAGATCCTTCGCGATCGCGTGTCGCGCATCGTCGCCGCGATCGCAGAAATGCACCAGCACATGGGTAGCTCCCATCCGGCGCGCCTGTTCGAGAATGCCGCGGGGCATGGCGCCGCTGTCTCCCATATTGTGGGAGCCGCAGACATATAGCGGGGTCCAGTAGGACGGTGCGAAGGCCGAAGGGTCTTCCGGCGGACGCACGAATATGCATATCCCGGCGCCGCCGACAGGGGCCGCCAGGGGGAATGCGGTAAAACCGTAAATCTGTCTTGATTCGCCGTGAAGGGTCACGACCGCATGGGCTGGTGGGGTAGCATATTTGTTAAAATGTTCGCGCATAAGTCTCTCTCTCCCGAGAGACAGAGGTTAAAGCTAAAAAGTTATCTAAAAGTTAATGTTCATTATTTTTATCGGGCGCCATGGCGCCTTGACGCCACGACCCCGGCGCTATTCGGAGGCAGCGCTATCCGGGTCAGGATTCGGATTCTCTCGCCAGTTCAACGGGTTGCCCGTGGGGCGTATTGCGATATGCCTCCGCCCACTCCCACTTGCGGGCGACCAGATTTTTTTCCTCCGTAAGTCCTTTTTCGGTTGTCAGTCTCTCCAGGGCCGCCAGCACATGGTTGTAGTAGGTGGTACCGTCGTCCGTGTCGCCGGCGGCCTGGGCGCGGCGGATTTCCGCACCTAGTGTTTCGGCCCATTCCGTGGCCGTAAAATGGCCGGCCTCCTGCAGGCCCGCCGCCATGGCCAGGGCCTGCGCCTCCCAGGGCTCGCTGAATACCGGGCGGTCTTCCCGCAGCAAGGGCGCCGGCCCCGCATCGTCAGGCCAGCTCAAGATAGCTCTCCCACAGATCGAGATAGACCTTGTCCTTCGGCGCGGCGCCAGGCCCCCATAATTCGCGTGCCGTGAACTCGACCGAATAGAGGTGCTGCGGATTTTCGTCAGGCCCGTGTGCCCTGCTGTCCGGCAGCACATGGCCGCCATGATTGGTGCGGATACGACCCCGCTTGCCGCGGGCATAGCGCGGCAGGCGCGTATGGCCGGGAGGATGGATGTTCCGCGCGACCACTTCGGCGCCCAATGCGAAGGCCGGCGGTGCGTCGAGCGGACGCGCGCTGTCATCCTTCGTATATGCCATTTTACGGGGGTCGCCGGGCTCCATGGTGTCGGTGCGGGGTACCGTTCCCGGTGCCGCCTTGCCGGTTAGAATTTCCTTTTCGCTCAGCATGCCCGCCTCGAGAAACATAACCGCATAGGTGTAATGCCACTGTTCGTAATAGCTCATGGTGAGTTGCAGGTCGGCCGGCATGCATTCCCGGGTGTGGCGAAAATAGTCGGTGGACCAGTCCGGATGCCTGGTCGCCGCCTCCGAAATACCGAACATGCGGGCCTCCCATTCGTGGTGGAAGACCGGTTCGTTGGCCTCCACCTCGATCGGTCCCAGCCCGTGCATGCCGCCCATATCGTGGATGCCATCCATCTCAGAGCCTCCCCACGCCGACCATGGAGTCCCGGGTGACCAGCCCGGCAAGCTGCTCCCCGGTCATGCCTTCCGTGCCTTCGGGCCGTTCCGGCAAGACCAGATAGCGGATTTCCGCCGTTGAATCCCAGACTCGTATCTCGACATCCTCACCCAGCTCCAGCCCGAATTCGCGCAAGACCCCGCGCGGCTCCAGCGCGGCGCGCGACCGGTAGGGCGCGGATTTGTACCAGACCGGCGGCAGCCCAAGCAGCGACCACGGGTAACAGGAACACAGGGTGCAGACGACCATATTGTGGATTTCTGGCGTATTCTCGACCACGTTGACATGCGTGGCTTCCAGCCCGGATAGCCCCATTTCGCCGATGGCCGCCGCGCCGTCGGCCAACAGCCGCGCCTTGAA
>JADFVY010000274.1 GCA_015222795.1 Pseudomonadota bacterium
CAAACTATCGACAACCCGTTCGGCACGAGGGTGTCACCTATGTCTTAGGTACAATCTGTTACCCATGTCTCCGGGTCGGACATGAAAAAATTGGTGGGCGCAGTAGGACTCGAACCTACGACCCGCTGATTAAGAGTTAGCGAGTTCTTATGTAAAGAATTACGTCGAGACAACCCGCCAGAAGATCAGGCTGTCAGACGTCAAAGACGTTCTTGTGATCGGCGGCGTGGATATCAGCCTGAAAATCAAAGATAACAGCAACCCTGCATAGCAACCATACCTTTACCTTCTTATCGCCGGATTTACCGAAAAAACCGCTGAAGGATGCTGTTATCGAGGCTTTCAAAGGGAATTTGAATTCTCCTCGACCGTACACCGCTTGACCCTCGTTTATAGCCCTCGTGGGGCTTTGACATACGCTTACAAGGCGCAATTCTGGCACAGATTCTGGGTACGGGGCCATCGACAGCGCTAATACCCGCGATCTACCCCTTAGATCACCCGAACAGCGCTGAATTTTGACTTTTTTGGCAGGTACCGTCCTGGCGGCCGGCTGATCTTACGTGGGATGCACCGTGATGGTGGACGTCTGCGATTGCTGTAGCTGTTGCGGCCGAAGACACGTCAAACAGGCCTGAAGACCGTCCTGACTCACCGATTGACGGACTTTGGTGGTGCAATGCTGACAACATCTTCAAACGGTATCGCGGTCGCAAATAACATTGGGGCCGCGATCGGGCCAGCGCTGGGCGTGCGGCGTCGGACGGAGCCTTATCAAAACGCAAAAGAGACCTCGGAATCGGAAAGTTGAAATTCCTGTCCTGGGAATTGAATTTTATCATAAAAACTCATAAGATATTGAAAACACTTGACTAAATACGACTTTTCGTGCTAATGTATAATTGTTGATCGCGAAGCTGGTATTTGGCCAATATTCCGCTCATGCGGCTCGCCAGCCGGCTTCAACTCCCAAAATTCTCATATAGAAAGTAACGTCATGCGAGGGAAACCTGCAAAGGTTCTCGGTGCGGGCGACGTGCGTCGAATGCTGGCCGCAGTTGGCCATCGACGGCACGCCGACCGTGACCGGGTAATTGTCATGTTGAGCATAAAGTCTGGTCTCAGGGCCTGCGAGATTGGGGCCCTCACTTGGGCCATGGTTCTCAATCCGGACGGCAGGGTGGGCCGCTTGATTGAACTGCCGCCGAGCGCCGCGAAGAAAGGAAGCGGCCGGAGGATTCCGATCCATCCCGATCTCAAGAACGCGCTCGAGCGTCATGGCCGGAATTCGGCCAGAACCGGGCCCCTCATCCGGTCGGAACGGGGCGGGGCGATGACGGCCAAGTCAATCGTCAACTGGTTCCATGGCCTCTATTTGGAACTTGGGCTGCAGGGATGCTCTTCCCATTCCGGCCGTCGGACCTTCATTACTCGATCAGCCAGGCTGATTCACAAGACCGGAGGCTCCCTCCGCGACATCCAGGAACTGGCCGGTCACCGGTCAATCAAGACCACGCAGGGTTACATCGAGGGGGATGCCATTGCCCAGCGCAGGCTTATTCGGCTGCTCTGAGGCGGTCCGGCCAAACCCACTATTCCCACTGCTTAGACGGCGCCAACACCGGTGCCGACACTCAATTTCCACCAAACAGGAGAACAGGACTATGAACAGGAATGACTCTAATTGCGGTCACACAAGAGAACAAAACATAAACAACAATGGCGTAAACATCGAAACAGAATTGCCCGCCGGCGAGGAACAACAGACCAAGGCCAGAATCCGGGAACTAAACGACCGGCTCAGAAAAGCCGGAAGAGGAGGGATCGTCCTGATGACCAACGGCATCGCCGCCCTTGGGCTGGAACGGGTCAATGCGGTCTTCGCGGCCATTGCCCAATTCGATGCCTTCTCCCCCGATAACGACCCATGGGGCGAGCATGACTGCGCGTCACTTGAGCTCGATGGGATCAGAATTCTGTGGAAGATCGACTACTACGACCGGGACCGACAGTTCCATTCGCCGGATCCATCTGACCCCAAGGTCACGGTCAGGATCCTGACCGTGATGCGGTCGGACGAGTACTGACGGTGGCGCCGATGGTCAGAACAATCGACGACGCCGTGGAATTGGTCCGGCTGGTTTGCCGTCAGCCTGGAAACCGACAGTTTGTCGTGGAAACGAGGAGGGCCGTTCGAGACGCTGGGGTTATCGCGGCGGTCGCTAACAGGGATACGCCAGCCCTCTATCGGTGGTTGATGGACGGGTTCAGTTTTCAAGGTATCTCGGATGCGGTCGCTCTTGGTTAAATCGGTCGCCATGGGAACGCGACCTGGGAAGGGATCGAGCAGGCGCTGGCAAATTCGAAGTCGGGTTGCCCTAAGCTCATATCGTTTCAAACCTATCGTGCATGTGGTTACCGCAAGACGGCGCGCACTTGCCAAAACCCGGACAAAATGGACGGCTGCCCCGTGCCGTCTCTACCGCTGCGCAAGGGGAGTCTCAATGAACTGGCATTCTCGCTATTCCTGTTTATTCGCGATCAGTGCCAGGGCGATTTGGTCGGCTTCATCGACGATCTGATCGAGGAGGCCGGCAGCGCCTCTGTAGATGACCAGCGAGAATTCCTCCTCGGTGAGTTCGCGATGGTCTTTGGGATATCGGAAAAGCTCCTTAGCATGATGTTGGCGATGCTTCTGATGGCCGGCGATCAGGATCGAACCAAATGGATTGTGGTCGGCCAGTCCATGGTCGCCATCGATAGCCTGGTCCATAACTTCCTCCATCGGACTGGGATCCTCGCGGCCTACGGCTTCGAGCACAGATATGGGCCGCGTTGTTTCGACCGGCGCGGCTGTTCCGGTGTCGTCTATGATCTGGCGGACAGGGTCGATGCTCGGGAATTCAATCGGTCGTTTCCGAAAACCTTTCCAAGGTTCGTTCAGCACGCGATCTGGTCGTTTTGCGCCGAGATGCGCCAGGACATCTGCAACGGGCGACGGATCGACGACAGCCAGGCTTGTCAGGTAGCCGACTGCCCGGTCGGCGATCGATGCAGCCGGTTGCCGCTCGGGGTGAAAGCCGTGAAGGGGCGCGGATGAAATGGGCGGGCGGAAGGGAGCGCTCGAACCGTTTCTCCAGGGTGAACTCGACGGGTTATGTGGACCCTATGCGATAATCAACGGCATCAGGCTTGCCTTGGGACCGGAACGTGAGATGCCTGACGCCGCGTGGGTTGACCTGTTTGGCGGGATGCTCAGGGAAGCGGCAGGCCGGCATCGTCGTGGTGATTTATGTGCCGCCGGCTTGGACACGAAACACCTGGTGACTGCATTGCGGTGGTCGGTCCGAATCATGGAACGGCAGTACGGAGTGCGGATTACATATCGCAGGCCGTTCTTGCGAGCGGGAAAACCCAAATTGCCTGCGGTAGTCTATAGTCTCCGGCAACTCCAGCGTCTGCAAAACACATCGATCATCGTCGGGGTCGGCGGTTCACTGGACCACTGGACCACTGGACCGTGATCAAACGGGTCAGCCCCCATTACATCAGTTTCTTCGATAGCAGCGGCTGCCGCAGCGTCCGTCTCGACCGGTGCCGCATGAGCTACGAACCTCACCTCGAAACCGTGACAGAACATATTTTATATGTCAGTAGCATCATCAAGATCACTGTTGCGCCGCACCGATAACGCATAAATCGTTTTGGAAAATCACTATCGACCCAGCCTATGGGGGCTTCCATGACTTCGCAAGATGTCGGTTTTGGCCAAGCCAGAAACGTGAACCAGCTGTTTGAACTCCGTAGGCGTTCGTGGGAATTCGCACATGTTCGCCCATGAGGCTGCACTTACATTGCACTTACAGCGCTTCAAGCTCGCACTCAAAATTCTCTATGAAATGGCGAAACCCCAGGGATTCCCTTGGGGTTTCGGTGGTGGGCGCGACAGGGATTGAACCTGTGACCCCTGCCGTGTGAAGGCAGTGCTCTCCCGCTGAGCTACGCGCCCGGATGACCGGAATGCGCGGCAGATTTAAGGCGCGGCCGGCGGCCTGTCAAGCGGCGCAAGGCCGATTTACTCCTGGTTAACCCATCGATACCAACTGAAACAGAATGTTACTGGCCTGTACGGCCGCGCCGACTTATCTTTATGAGTGGAATTTCAGCGTTTGAAAAACAAAATGAATTTTCCCGGAGATAGACTGCAATGAGTTTACGGCGAAGGCGGAAGAGCGGAACGGCACTAGAGCGGATCGCGATTGATCGCGCTCACGATCAATCGCGTGAATCCGCTCTACACCATAAGAAACGAGCCGATTCTCCGGGTTGTTGGATCGCCAAAGGCGATTCCAGTCAACCCGGATCGGCTTTAGCGGTGGAACATCCCGCCAGGAAGTTGTGGCAGGTCGTGATGACCGGTCTGGTGATGGCGTTTTTCGTTATCATTATGGCGGTCGTGGGGCCGCGTCCGGCGGCGTCGGCGGAAGGCGTGGCGCTCGGCTATGAGGGCTATCTCGGCGGCCTTCACCTGATGTCGGCCGAGGTCGAAATGGCCCGCAACGAAAGAAATTACCGGATGGAAACCACTGCCGAGGGGCGTGGCCTCGTCGGCTGGATCCTGGATTGGCAGAGCAAGGCCGTGACCGAAGGCGTGATCGGCGATAACGGCGAGTTGCGGCCATTGCGCCATCGCCGCGACATGGTCCGCGGCGGCAAACCCGCCAAGATCATGCAGATCGAATACCGCGACGACGGCGTGCCGCTGGTGGCCCGCCTGCGCGAGGGCGACGAGGCGAAATTCGCCGAGGTTGAGGATCGCAAGGGCACCGTCGATCCGATGAGCGCGGTGAGCGCGATCGTCGATCAGATGGCGGCGGGGCAGGCCTGCGCTGGAAGTTCCCAGGTCTTCGACGGTAAATTGCGCTATGACGTGACCGCGAAAATGGGCGAATCGCTTAGCCTGGAAGGCAACAAATATATGATGTACAAGGGCGCGGCCGAACGCTGCGACCTTACCCTCAAGGCAATCGACGGTTTCGACGAGGATGAGCTGAAGGGCAATCCGCGCGAGCGCGAGGCGCCCGACGACGAGACGATGATTCTGACCCTGTGGTTCGCCAGCCCGGCCGAGGGGTTGCCGTCGGTGCCGGTGATGGCGTCGGCCGACAGCGATTACGGGGGCCTGCGCATCTATCTGGCGCGCGCGGAAGCCGCGGACATCCCTACTGAGGGTCAACGCGCCGAGGCGCGCTGACCGGAAGATTTCATACGCCGCCTTCCAGTGACCGGGCGCAGTGGGTGATCCACTGCGCCTTCAGTTTTTCCTGCACCGAGTTCTGCCGCAGCCGCGCGCTCAGGCCCGGCCAGTCCACATGGTCCAGCGGCTGGTCCTGATTGAAGCAGGAGAAGACGTAAGAGCGCTCGCCGGTTTCCGGGTCGATATGGGGCTGCAGGCACTGGGCGCAGATTTCCTTCATCATGCATTGCATCGGCGAATTGATCGAGCCGATGGCGAAGTGATGCTGCTTCAGGAACGGTTTCAGCACGCCATGGCGCGCCGCCGCCACCGCCGCCATCATGCGGTCAGACCCGATGGCGACGATGCGGTCCGTGTCGGCGAAGGGGATCGCCTGATCGCCCAGCTCGCCCGAGGCGTAAGCGCGCATGGCCTCGACGATATTGCCCGTCAATGCGCGGTCCTGGGGGCGGGTGAGTTCGAAACCGGGCGCTTCGTCGCAGCACCAGATGATGGCGTCGGCGGCGCGTTCGATCTCCTCGATCTTGTAGCGGTCGCTGATCTGTTTGTAGCCGGCGAAGTAGAGCACCTTGTTGCCCGCCGCCCGCATTGCCTGGCCGATCGAGAACAGCACCGCGTTGCCCAGTCCGCCGCCGGCCAGTAATATCGTTTCGCCGGTCGGAATGTCCGTCGGGGCGCCGGTCGGGCCCATCAGGATGACCGGCTCGCCGGGTTTGAGGTAGCGGCAGAGGCTGCTGGACCCGCCCATTTCCAGCACGATCAGCGAGATCAGCCCGGCTTGCGGGTCGACCCAGGCCCCGGTCAGCGCCAGGCCCTCCATCGCCAGGGTCGTATTCTCGATCCTCGGCGCCAGGGTTTCGAAATTCTGCAGGCGATAGAACTGGCCGGGCTGGAACTTGGCCGCCGCCCGGGGGGCGCGCAGCACGATTTCGATGATGGTCGGGGTCAGCCGTTCGACCCGCTCGACCACCGGGCGCAGTTCGCTGCTCAGGCTGGCGAGGAAACTCTCGGCATCGGTCGCGCTTGCCGGCTCCACCGCCTCCAGCACGCGGCTGACCACCGGATAGCCTTGCTTTGCGCTGCCCATGGCCTTGACGACATTGCCGAACCAGCTGGGATGGAGATCGCCGAAGAAGCTGGTGAAGCGGCCGTCCGGCGCCTTTGACATCAGAACCCGGATCTCGTTCGGCTTGGCGGCGGACTTCTCGGGACTGACCGGATCGCCGGCTTCGTCGATGGCCTGGAAGTATCGGCCGTCGAGGTGGAAATGAGTAGAATCCTCGCGGGCCAGGACCGTGTTGGGCTGGGTGCCGGCGGCCATGAATATGGCGCGGGCGGGCAGGGTGATCTCGCCGCCCTCGCTGCCTCCCGTGGCCTCAAATCGGCCGTTTTCCGCCAATTTCTGGCGTGATAAACGCAATCCACACGCGTGTTTATGCTCATCTAGTTCAACCGCAACGGGTGACAAGCATTCCACAAACGCAATCCCCTCCTCCAGCGCCTTCTCCACCTCCTCATGGTTCAGGGTATAGGCCGGGCTATCGACCAGCCGCTTGCGGTAGGCAATTGTGACCCCGCCCCAGCCGCGCAGCAGCGCCAGGACATCGGCCTCGCGCCCGGCCGCCCCGGCCGCCTCATGCTCGTCCCTGATCGCGCGGGCATGGGACAGGAATTCGTCGGCAATGCCGGCTTCCTCGGCGTCCCAGGGCGCGCGCACCGCCGCCTCGCCCTTGTCGGCCACCAGCGCCTCATAGCACGCCAGAAATTTCTCCACCTGGCGCGGATAATAGGCCAGCGCCTCGGTCGCGGTGTCTATCGCGGTCAGCCCGCCGCCGATCACCACGGCCGGAAGGCGCAACTGCATGTTGGCGATGCTGTCCTTGCGGGCCGCCCCGGTGAGTTGCAGCGCCATCAGGAAGTCCGACGCCGTGCGCACCCCGCGGGCCAGGTTGTTGGGCATGTCGATGACCGTCGGCCGCCCCGCCCCGGCGCAGAGCGCAACATGGTCGAACCCCATCGCCCAGGCGTCCTCGAGCGTGATCGTGCCGCCAAAACGCACCCCGCCGAACAGCGCGAATTGCGACCGCCGTTCCAGCAACAGCCTGATAAGTTTCAGATAATTCTTGTCCCAGCGCACCGTGATGCCATATTCCGCGACTCCGCCAAAGCCCGCCATGACACGCTCGTCCAGGCTCTCATACAGATCCTCCACATCGCGCACCGGGGCAAACGGGGCCCGCCCGCCGGTGGGCGTCACCCCGGAAACCCCCTCGGGCAGGGGCTCGATCTTCAGCCCGTCGATGCCGGCCACCGCATGCCCGTCATTCATCAGATGATGGGCCAGCGTGAATCCGGCCGGCCCCATGCCGACCACCAGAACCTTGGCTTTTGTAGTCAGTTTCGGGTAGGGGCGGGTTAGATTCAGGGGATTCCAGCGGGTCAGAAGCGAGTAGATTTCAAAACCCCATGGTAGAGCCAGCACGTCTTTCAGGGTGCGCGTCTCGGCCTGGGGAATATCGACCGGGTCCTGCTTCTGATAGACGCAGGACTTCATGCAGTCGTTGCAGATGCGATGCCCGGTGGCGGCCACCATCGGGTTGTCGATCGTCATCACCGCGAAGGCGCCAAGCGGAACCCCGCCGGCCTTGAGCATCTGGAATTCGGAAATCTTCTCTTCCAGCGGACAGCCGGCCAGCGATACGCCGAACGGGCTGCGCCGGAAGGGCGCGGGGCCGGGCTCATCCTTCGCCGCCTTCTCGCGCAGGCCGGTCGAGCAGGAATCGCGCCCCTGCTTGTGGCACCAGATGCAATAGTTCGCCTCGCCCAGCGCCCCGGCCAGATCGACGCCCGCGTCGGTCAGCGCAAAGCCCTCGCGCCGCCGCAGATGGCCCTCGTCCAGCCGGTGGCACGCAGCGCCACCAATATCCTCGCTGACCAGATTATGAACCAGATGGTCGAAATCCAGCTTGCCCGGCTCCCTGAACAGCACCCCGCCCCCATGGCGCGCCCGGCCCGCCGGGGTGAGCGTTGCCCAGGCGGCATAGGATTGGGCGGCGTCCAGCGCGGCCCCGGTGGTCTCCTCCTCGACCGTCTTCAGCTCGGCCGCTTCCTCGGCCAGCCATTCGGTGACCCCACGCGCAAAGGCAAGCTCGCTCAGCGGTTCGCCCAGCAGCGCCACCAGCTCGGCGGCCAATGAATCGCCGTCCAGCGCTCCGGCCGCGTCCGCCTTGATCTTCTTCAACGCCCGGCGCTGCACGAAATTGCGCCGGACCTCGAACACCGGCGCCAGCGCCTTATGCTCGCCGCGCAGCACCGCCAGCTCATCGGAAATCCCGAACAGGCGGCCGATGAAACGCTCCAGATGCGGCGCGACGTCGAGGATAAGTTCGGACTCTTCCAGCCGCGTCAGGGAACCTGAACCCGCGCCCGGCGCGCCCCGCGCCGCCATCAGCCGCCGGGCCAGGGCCGGGTCGGCCGCGCCCAGCACATCGAGAAAAACCCCGTCCAGCCTGACCAGCCCGTCACGGTCATACAGATCATCGAAGGTAAGCCCGTGGGCGAGCGTCAATGCGTCAATCTTCATGTCGGTATCCGGGTCCCGTGGCTGATGGCTGTATTTCGGCGGCGGCGCGCCGGTGGAAATTCATATGTCCGCGTCATTCTATATGGCCCGATTATATATGTCCCGCCCCACCCGCCCGGCCAGCCCCAATATTGTCGCGGGCGGGGAGGGGGGATGAATTCGGGGCGAAAAGGACTTCCTGGCCGGTGACCAGGTCTTTGTGCGTCATTGCGAGGAGGCCACGGGCCGACGCGGCAATCCAGACCGCCGCGCGAATCGGCGGTTTTCTGGATCGCCACGGCTGCCTTGCA
>JADFVY010000275.1 GCA_015222795.1 Pseudomonadota bacterium
AGCGCAATCTGCGCTATAGCCAACTCGCCCCGATCAGCATGTTCGAGGAGAAGAACACTGGCGATAACCTGCCGGCCCAGGTGGAAATCTATGCCGACGGCGACGATTCCTACAAATTCCTGTTTATCGCCAAGGGAGGCGGTTCGGCCAACAAGACCTTCCTGTATCAGGCGACGCCGTCGGTTCTGACCGAGGACCGCATGCTGGCCTTCCTGGATGAGAAGATCCGCACGCTCGGCACGGCGGCCTGCCCGCCCTATCATCTGGCGGTGGTGATCGGCGGGACCAGCGCGGAGTTGAACCTGAAGACCGTAAAGCTGGCCTCGACACGCTATCTCGACGCGCTGCCGACCAAGGGGTCGGAGAGCGGCCACGCCTTCCGCGACCTCGACATGGAGGCCAAGGTGCATAAGATGACCCAGAACATGGGCATCGGCGCGCAATTCGGCGGCAAGTATTTCTGCCACGACGTGCGGGTAATCCGCCTGCCGCGCCACGGGGCCAGCCTGCCCATCGGCATCGGGGTCTCCTGCTCCGCCGACCGCCAGGCGCTGGGCAAGATCACCAGGGACGGGATATTCCTGGAACAGCTTGAAACCAACCCGGCGAAATTCATGCCGGTGATCGATGAGGCCAGCCTGTCCGACAATGTGGTGGAGATAGACCTGAACCGCCCGATGAAGGAAATTCTGGCCGAGCTGAGCAAACATCCGATCAAGACCCGCCTGTCGCTGAATGGCCCGCTGATCGTGGCGCGCGACCTGGCCCATGCCAAGCTGCGCGCGCGGCTGGATGCCGGCGAACCCCTGCCCGACTATTTCAAGAACCATCCGGTCTATTACGCGGGCCCGGCCAAGACGCCGAAGGGATACGCCTCGGGCGCGTTCGGCCCAACCACGGCGGGGCGCATGGACAGCTTCGTTGACCAGTTCCAGGCCGCCGGCGGCTCCATGGTGATGCTGGCCAAGGGCAACCGCTCCGCCCAGGTGCGCGAGGCCTGCAAGAAACATGGCGGCTTTTATCTAGGCTCCATCGGCGGCCCGGCCGCGCGCCTGGCCCAGGACTGCATCAAGAAGGTGGAGTGCGTCGAATACGAAGAGCTCGGCATGGAGGCCATCTGGCGCATTGAAGTCGAGAACTTTCCCGCCTTCATCGTGATGGACGACAAGGGCAACGACTTCTTCGCCGATTTGAAGATCGGTTGAGGCGGGTGCCCGTGCGACCTCATACTTCGAGACGCGGCTTTGCCGCTCCTCAGCATGAGGGCTCAAACGGCGGTGCCTCATGCTGAGGAGCCCCGACAGGAGCATCTCGAAGTATGCGGTCGCGCCGGCGTTTGTTATCGCGTCATACGCAGCGCTCTGAACCCGGCGCATGGCCTGTTACGTCTATATCCTCGGCAGCGGCGACGCCGAAACCGGGTACCGCACCTATATCGGCTGGACCACCGACCTGAACGCGCGTCTGGCCACCCACAATGCCGGCAAGGGCGCGCGCTCGACCCGGGGGCGCCAGTGGGTATTACTCTATGCCGAGCGCTATCAAAATCGCGGCGAGGCCATGAGCCGCGAATGGCATATGAAACGCGACCGCCGGTTTCGCCGCGAGGTCGGGCGGTAGGCCGAGTACGCATTGCCGGGTTCCATCCTGCGACATCGCGCCGCTTTCCGGCCCCTCCCAGGGTGCTTACCTCTGTGTATAAGCCTTTTTCATGCAAGACGGAGCTAAGCCCATGAGCCAGACAATTCCCGCGCCCCGCTGGGCGAAACCGGTGGCGGTTCTCGCCCTTGCTTTCGGTCTTGTGACACTGAAATCCGGCGGCGGGGTGCTGTTCTTTGTGGGACCGCGCATAATTGCCGGGGACTATGTCCCGTTCGTTGTCTGGTTTAATTTCCTGGCGGGCTTCGCCTATATCGCCGCCGCGATCGGCCTGTGGCGCTGGCAACATTGGGCGGCGCGCCTCGCCGCCGCGATCGCCATCCTGACCCTGCTGGTTTTCGCCGCCTTCGGCCTGCATGTTCTGGCCGGCGGAGCATTCGAAACGCGGACGGTGGGCGCCATGACCCTGCGGCTGGTATTCTGGACAGCAATCGCCGTCGCCAGTTGCCGCGCCCTCGCCTGCTTCGGAAAACGATCCACGGCCGCCTGAAGAGCCCTGGAGGCCAGGCCCGTACACCGAGCGACCTCGTCCTTCGAGACGGGCTTTCAGCCCTCCTCAGGATGAGGGCACATATATTGGAGCCTCATCCTGAGGAGCCCCAACGGGGCGTCTCGAAGGACGAGGTCGCTCGGTCTCATTGGGGCTTCCCAAGCGTCCCGCTTCCCGGCATTCTGTCCGCCAACGAATAAAGGGAGGCGGCATTGCTGGCTGATCGCATCGAAGGGAAGTGGATCGACGTTTTCGCGCGGGTGTTCGAGCTGTGCGAACTCAAGCGCGGCGACAGCGTGGCGATCCTGTCGGAGACCCAGTCGCGGGCGGTGAATGTGCAGCTGGCCGAGTTGGCGCTGCACCGGCTGGGCGCGCGGGCCTTCCATGTTACCGTCCCCAGCCCGCCACAGCGCGCTCCGGTGGCCGTGCGCTCGACCGGGGCCTCGGATGCCCTGCAGGGTCTGGAGCCCGTCGTGGCGGCCTGTGCGGCCTCTACAATGGTCGTGGACCTGACCGTCGAGGGCATGCTGCATGCGCCGGAACTTCCCGCCATACTGAAGGGCGGCGCGCGGCTGTTGATGGTAAGCAACGAGCATCCCGAGGCGCTGGAACGTCTCGCCCCGGACCCGGCGCTGGAGCCGAAGGTCAAGGAGGGCTATCGCCTGCTGAAAGCGGCGAAACAGATGCGCGTGTCATCGGTGGCGGGCTCGAACCTGACCGTCGATGTCACGGACGCGATGACCGCCGGCGTCTGGGGCTGGTGCACGAAGCCGGGAACGGTCGCCCACTGGCCCGGTGGCATCGTGCTCTGCTTCCCCAGGGCGGGCACGGTGAACGGGCGGCTGGTGATGACGCCGGGCGACGTGAACCTGACCTTCAAGCGTTATCTGGAATCGCCGGTGACGCTGGTTATCGAGGATGATTACGTGACCGCGGTGGAGGGCTATGGGCCGGACGCCGTGCTGATGCGCGACTATTTCGCCGCCTGGGGCGACCGCGAGGCTTATGGCGTTTCCCATGTCGGCTGGGGCATGAACCCGGCGGCGCGCTGGGAGGCGCTGACGATGTATGACAAGCGCGATACCAACGGCACGGAGCTTCGCGCGGTCGCCGGCAATTTCCTCTATTCGACCGGCGCCAACGAGACCGCGGGCCGCCATACGCTGGGCCATTTCGACCTGCCGATGCGCGGCTGCACGGTGTCGCTGGACGGCAATGTGGTGGTGCGCGACGGGGTCTTGCGGGAGGAGCTGGCGTGAGCGATGCGCCACATCATGTAGAGCGCGGCCAGGGGCCGGCCGTGGTTTTCCTGCATGGCATCGGCGGCGACGGAACAAGCTGGCTGCCGGAACTCGACGCAATGTCGAGCCGTTGCCGGGCGGTTGCCTGGGACATGCCGGGTTATGGCGACTCCCCTGCCCTGCCCGAAATGACATTTCCGTCGCTGGCGGGGGCGCTGAGGGATTTGCTCGGCAGGCTGGAGATCGAGCAGGCGCATCTGGTGGGGCATTCCATCGGCGGCATGGTGGCGCTGGAATTTGCGGCGCGCTTTCCCGAACGCGTGGCCAGCCTGGTGCTTTACGCCACCAGCCCGGCCTTCGGGAAGCCTGACGGCGACTGGCAGCGGGACTTTCTGAAAGCACGCCTCGCGCCGCTGGACGCCGGCCAGCGCATGGCGAAACTGGCGCCTTCCATCGTGGAGAGTTTGATCGGCGACAGCCCGGACGAAGATGGCATCGCCCGCGCCACCGCCGCCATGGGCCGCGTGCCCGAGGCCGCCTACCGCGCCGCCATGCGGTGCCTGGTGACCTTCGACCGTCGCGACGCGCTGGCGGAACTCGCCGTGCCCACGCTGGTGCTGGCGGGCGAACAGGACGACAACGCGCCGGCAGCGATGATGGAGCGCATGGCGGGCAAGATACCGGGCGCGCATTTTCAGGTCATTCCGGGCGCCGGGCATCTGGCCCATTTCGAACAGCCAGCGGCATTCCGCGCCGCGCTGGACGCATTTTTTGAACAAACAATAACGCAGGGAGCAACCGCATCATGAGCGGAACCGAAGAGGATGCACCGATCCTGGACCCGGAGGCCTTCGGGCTGACGGCGGACCAGGCGGAACTGACCGCAAGGGCGCGCAAGCTGGGACAGGAGAAATTCGCCGGCCGCGCCGAACGCTACGATCGCGAGGCCATCTTCCCGACCGAGAACTACCACGACCTGCACGAGGCCGGCCTGCTGGGCATTTGCATACCCAAGGAAGACGGCGGGATCGGCGCGGATTTGCAAACCTACAGCATGGTCGCCGCCGAAATCGGGCGCTATTGCGGCTCCACCGCGCTGACCTGGAACATGCATGTCTGTTCCTGCCTGTGGAGCGGCGCGCTGGCCGACGATCTGGAGATGTCCGACGAAATCCGGGCCGACCATAACAAACGCCGCTCGATCCATTACCGGCGCATTCTCAATGACGGCGCGATCTACGCCCAGCCCTTCTCGGAAGGCGGCGCGGCGGCGGCCGGGGCGGTGGCCTTCGCGACGTCGGCCAGGCCGGTCGATGGGGGATGGATCGTCAGCGGCAAGAAGATCTTCGCCTCGCTGTCGGGGCATGCGAACTATTACGGCGTACTCTGCACCGAGGTAACCGAAGGCGAGGAGCCGAGCCGGCGCAATACGCTCTATCTCGCCATTCCCGCCGACGCCGAGGGTGTCGGCGTGGTCGGCGACTGGGACCCGCTGGGCATGCGCGGCACGGTCTCGCGCACGCTGATCTTCGAGGATGTGTTTGTCGGCCATGAGGCGGCGTTGATGCCGCGCGGGGTCTATTTCCAGGCGGCAACCCGTTGGCCGCATATGTTCACCACGCTCTCGCCCAGCTATATGGGGCTGGCCCAGGCGGCCTATGATTTCACGGTGCGCTATCTGCGCGGTGAACAGCCGGGCGCGGGGCCGGTGAAACGCCGAATGTATCCCACCAAGCAGATCGCCGTGGCGCAGATGCACATCACGCTGGAACAGACCAAGGCGCTGTGGTTCCAGACGATGCGCGAGGCGCGCGCCAACCCGACAAAGGACCAGTTGCTGCGCCTCTGGGCCGCCCATTATACGATCATGGAGAACGCAAACGAACTGGCGCAACTCGCCATTCGCACATGCGGCGGGCAGTCGATGCTCAAAAGCCTGCCGCTGGAGCGCATCTATCGCGACAGCCGCTGCGGCTCGTTGATGCTGCCCTGGACGGCGGAGCTCTGCCTGGACCGCATCGGCCGCGCGGCGCTTTATGAAGACGGGGAGACCGACGCGTAATGAATCTATCCGACTGGATCGAAAAGCAGGCCGGCTTCACCCCCGACAAACCCGCCATCCGTTTCGAGGGCGGGGCGATCACCTATGGGAGCCTGGCAACGCGGATCGAGGCCGCCGCCTGGGCGCTGAAGCATGAACTGGGCGTTCTGCCCGGCGACCGGGTGGCGCATCTCGGGCTCAATAGCCCGGAAATGCTGGTTCTGATGTTTGCCTGCGCGCGCATGGGCGCGATCTTCGCGCCCCTGAACTGGCGCCTGGCGCCGCCCGAGCATGCCTTCATCCTGGGTCATTCCGGCGCTTCCGTCTTGATCGCGAACAGCGAATTCATCGGACATGTAAAAGCGATCGGAACAATCGTGGACGACATGCCGCTGGCGAGCATCGGCGCGCCAGCCGACGGATGGCAGGACTGGAACGTACTGATCGACAACGCCCAGAGCCATGACGAGAGCGGCGGCACATACGACGATCCGGTCCTGCTGGTCTATACCTCGGGCACCACGGGGCGGCCAAAGGGGGCGCTACTGACCCAGGCCAACCTGTTCTGGAACGCGGTCAACAGCATCCATATGCACGACATGACCGGCGACGACCATGTGCTGACCACCATCCCGCTGTTCCATGTCGGGGGCATGAACATCCAGACCCTGCCCTGCCTGCATGCCGGCGGCACGGTGACCCTGCATGCACGCTTCGATCCCGGCGAAACCCTGGCGGCGATCGAGCGCGACAAGCCCGACCTGACGGTGCTGGTGCCGGCGCAGATGAGCGCGCTGATCGCGCAGCCGGGATGGGAGACGGCGGATTTATCGTCGCTGAGGGTGGTGACCACCGGCTCGATGATCGTGCCGGTCCCGCTGATCGAGAATCTTCACGAACGCGGTCTGCCGGTGATCCAGATATACGGCTCCACCGAGACGGCGCCGGTCGTTGTTTACCAGAAACGCGCCGACGCCGAAGGCAGGATCGGGTCCACCGGGCGCGCGGGGCTACACAGCGAAATACGGCTGGTGGATAAAGAATTTATCGACGTGCCGGCGGGGACGCGCGGCGAAATCCTGATCCGCGGGCCACAGGTGATGCGCGAATATTGGGGCGACCCGCAAGCCACCGCCGAAATCCTGCGCGATGGCTGGTATTACAGCGGCGATATCGGCCATCTGGACGAAGAGGGCTGGCTCTATATCGACGAGCGCAAGAAGGATGTGATTATTTCCGGCGGCGAGAACATCTACCCGGCGGAGTTGGAGGCCATGCTGGAAGAATGCGAGGACATCACCGAGGCGGCCGTTGTCGCCCGGCCCGACGAACAATGGGGCGAGATCCCGGTGGCCGTAATCGTGCCGCGCGAGGCCGGAATCATGGATCGCGAAGCAGTGCTGGCCCTGTTCGGCAGCCGTATCGCACGCTTCAAACATCCCAAGGAAGTCCTGTTCCTGGACGCCCTGCCCCGCAACGTCATGGGCAAGGTGCAGAAATACCTGCTTCGCGAAATCGTGGCCGGAAAAACGCCGGCATGAAACAGGCGCAACACCGCCTGACCATGCGAACCAGCGGTCAGGGCCTGTACGAGGTAACGCGGGAGGTCGACGCCTGGGTGGCGTCGCAAGATTTCCAGGACGGACTGCTGACGCTGTTCTGCCGCCACACCTCGGCCTCGCTGACGATCCAGGAAAATGCAGACCCGGACGTTCAGCGCGATTTGCAGGATTTCTTCAAGAAACTTGCGCCGGAAAACCCGCGGCTCTATCGCCATTCGACCGAAGGCCCGGACGACATGCCGGCCCATATCAAAAGCGCCCTGACCAATGTGCAATTGTCGATCCCGGTTACCGGCGGCCGCATGGCGCTGGGAACCTGGCAGGGCATCTACCTGTTCGAACACCGCACTCACGCCCAGGACCGGGAACTGGCGCTGCATCTGATCGGGGAACAGGCTGGCTAACTTTGCCCCACCAGTCCCCCCGCC
>JADFVY010000276.1 GCA_015222795.1 Pseudomonadota bacterium
AAGCGGTGATAGACATGGCGGATCACCAGTTCTTCCAGCACCAGCCCGACGAGGCCGACGAAAACAGGGGCCAGCAGCAGCCCCAGCCAGAAATGCCCGCCCGCCGATTCCACCATGACGACCGCATAGGCGCCCAACAGGAAGAACTCGCCATGGGCCATGTTGATGACGTTCATCAGCCCGAAGATGATCACCAGCCCCATCGCCACCAGAACGATGGCGAGGATGAAGTTGCTGGCGTCGAGCGCGAGGATGAGAAGCTGGTCCATCATTACACCGACAGATACCGATGCAGCGGGGCATCGTTGGCGCGCAGCGCGGCGACATCCGTGCGTTCGGCGACCCGGCCGTTTTCGATGAAGGCGCAGTCGCGGGCCATGTCGAACACCATTTCCACGTTCTGCTCGACCACCAGCACCGTCAGCCCGTCACGTTCCGCCACGGCGCGCATGGTGGCGGCGATCTCGCGCACGATCGAGGGCTGGATGCCTTCCGACGGCTCGTCCAGCAGCAACAGGCGCGGGCGGCCGGCCAGCGCCCTTGCAATGGCGAGTTGTTGCTGTTGTCCGCCCGACATGGCGCCGGCCTTCTGGTTCAGCCGTTCTTTCAGGATCGGGAAGGAGTCGTATATTTCATCGGAAATGTCGCGCCGGTCCGCCGGCTTGCCCAGCACGCCCATGGCCAAATTCTCGGCCACGGTGAAATCCGGAAAAACCTCACGCCCCTGTGGCACGTAGCCGATGCCCGTATTGGCGATGTCGTACGGCTTGCGCCCCGCCATATCCCGCCCGTCGAACAGGATTTGCCCGGCGTCCGGCCGCAACAGCCCCATGATCGTCTTCATCAATGTCGTCTTGCCCATGCCGTTGCGGCCCAGGAGGGCGGTGACGGTTCCGGCTGTTAGTTCCAGGTCGATCCCTTGCAGCACCTGGCCACCGCCATAGCCCGCGGTCACGCCTTCCAGCGTCAGCATGGCGCGCGCTCCCCCAAATATGCCTCGCGCACCTCCGGGTTGGCGCTGACTTCCTCGTATCCGCCCCGGCACAGGATGGCGCCGCGCATCATCACCGCGATCGGGCAACCCAGCCGCCGCACGAAGCCCATGTCATGCTCGATAACGATGGCGGCAATGCCGGTGCGTTTGTGGATATCCAGCAGCAGGTCGGCGGTCGCTTCCGTCTCGCCCATGGTCATGCCGGCGGTGGGCTCGTCCAGCAGCATCAGGCGCGGCCGGCTGGCCAGCACCATGCCAATTTCGAGCCATTGTTTCTCACCGTGGGACAACTCGCCGGCGGGCCGGTCCGCCTTGCCGTCCAGACGCACCATCGCCAGGAATTCCCCGAAATTCCCCCCGGTCTCGCCGCGGTCGAACAGCCCCAGCAACCCGCGCCGGCCCGCTTTGGCGAACAGCGGGACGTCGAAATTCTGGCGCACCGTCAGTTCCGGATAGATACCCGGCACCTGAAACTTGCGACCGATGCCCAGCCGCGCGACCCGCCAAGTCGCCAGCCCCGCGATATTCCGGCCCTCATAGCGCATGGCGCCCGACGTCGGCGCGAAGGCGCCGCTTATCAGATTGAACAGGGTCGTCTTGCCACAGCCGTTCGGCCCGATGATGCACAGCAACTCACCCTCGCCCAGCGCCAGGCTGACCCCGGCCACGGCCTCGATCCCGCCGAAGCGCTTGGCGACATTGTCGAGTTCAAGTAGCGCGGTCATGTGGCCCATTCCCGCACACCGGCCGATGCGTCCGAGGCAACCCGCCCAACGCCCTGCCGCCCGCAAGGGCTCAGGGGTAAGGAGATATGGGGATGAAAGGGGGATGAGGGGAGAAGCCCAAATATCGAGAGTGCTCCCCTCCATTTCCCTTCATCCCCACATCCCCTGATTCTTGAATCGCCAGACAAGGTACGGCCCACCGGGGGTAAGTTCCCCGGCCTCTCTATGTCTCTGTGCCTCTGTGGTTCGACTCCCATCCACTCCCCGTTTTTTTCGGGGAAGGATGGGATAAGAGTGAACATCGTTGCCCGGCGATCAGCCGCAGCCGGCTTCCGGGGCCAGGGCGCCCAGTGTCTCGACGGTTTTCAGGCCGGCGCCCTCGGTCTTGGCGAGATACATGTTCATGGTGACATGATGGTCCTTGGCGCCGATGGAAATATCGCCAGTCGGGCTCGCGATGGTCAGGCCCTCCAGCCCGTCGACCAGGGATTCGCGGTCCACCTTGCCGGTCTTCTCCAGCGCCGCCTTCATCGCCATCATCGAATTGTAGTGGGTCATCACGTAATGCGAAATCACCACGTCGTCACCGGCGTTCTTGCGGATGCGCGCGGCGAAATCCTTTACGCCGGGCTCGTCGCTGCCCGAAACCAGCGGCACCGTCACCCACATGTTCTGGCCGCCACCCGCGCCAAACGCGCCGAGATAGGCCTCGGAGAATCCCAGGAACGCCACCGTCACGTCCTTCAGTAGCCCGAAGCCCTCGGCCTGCTTGATAAAGGTGATGCTGTCGCCCGGCACCGCCAGCACCAGAACCTTGGCGCCGCTGTCGGCGATGCGGCGGATGACTGGCGTGAATTCCTTTACCGCCCAGGGCGTGAACTCCTTGCCGGCGACCTTGCCGCCCAGCCCGCCGACGATTTTCTCGGTTGTCTCGAACATCTTCTGCGGCCAGACATAATCGGTGCCGAACAGGTAATAGCTGTCGCCGAAATTCTTGTTCATGTGCGGCAGCAGCTTCGCCAGTTCCTGGTTCGGCACGGTGTTGAAGCCGAAGATATAGCGGTCGCAGGCGCCGCCCTCGTAATTGGTGGCGTAAAGCAGTGGCGTCTTGTTGCGCTTGAAGGTGGGCGCCATCGCGTCGCGCGCGTTCGAGGTGATCGGCCCGGAGACCGCGATGACCTCGTCGCTCTGAATCAGCTTGTTCGACCGCTCGACCGAGGCCTTGGGGTCGGTCTTGTTGTCCTCATAGATAATCTCGACCGGGCTGCCCATGATGCCGCCGGCGTCGTTGATTTCCTTTACCGCCAGGTCCAGCCCCAGCTTGGCCTGACCTCCGTATAGCTCCAGCCCGCCACTGAACGGCTGCACCGCGCCGACCTTGATCGGCTTCCTGGCCGCGATTGCCGGGAAACCCAGCGAGGACACGCCGGCCGCCGCGCCCGCCGCGAGGGCGGATTTGATAGCTGTGCGTCTTGTAAACTTAGCCATGATCGTTGTTCCCTGTTCCTGTTGTCGTTTTTGTTTTCGCGGGGACAGCGGTTCGCCACCGCCAAACACCCCGGTTCCGGCAACCCGGTAAACGGGGCCGTGACGGAATAACGAAGTGTACTAACGGTACGGGCGCGGTCAAGCGGGTATATGCCCGGCAGCCTGTCTCGCCTTATTCTGTTCGCAAATATTCGCGGAGCTTGCTCCCGCCAGATATCGGGTGCGGTCGGACTGGCATGAGATAGGCTGGAATGATTGTATTAAATGCATTGGTTTCGCCGTTGAAGCTCCTTATTGAATGTGGAATAACATTTGTATTCAGATGACCTTCAGGGAATGGCGGCGGCGGGTTTGGCGGCGCGCTTGATGCGCGTTTATTTCAATCGGCCGGCGGTAAAACGCCCGGCCAGGGAGGGTAGAGGATGAAGAAGAGCCTTTTGGGCGGCACCGCGCTTGTCGGTGGCGCGGTTTTGGCCGGCGCGGTCGCAATGGCCGCTGAGGCGCCGCAATGGAAACTCAGCGGCAACGCCAATTTCCAGTTTTACTGGGTCGACCAGGACCGGCCAGCGGTTGGCGGCGTTGCCGGGGCGACCATCTTGGGCGGCTTTGTCACGCCGGGTTCCACATGGTTGACCACTGATTGGGTCACGTTCACCACTTGTGTTACCATTTTTTTCTGTACTACCCCCCCCCGTATCCTCACCCACCGGTATTATGGTTCCTACGTCCAGTTTTGTCACAACGCGTTCCGCTGAGATCGGCCTTCGAGGGTTCGGGCAGGGCGTTGGCCGGCAGGATCATGGCTGGTACTTTGGCGTGGACGAGGCCGAGCTCCAGCTTGACGTTACCGGCACGGCCGATAATGGCCTGAACTACGGCTTCAAGATCGAACTCAACGCCGACACCACCGACAATACGGTCGCCGACGAGGCGCGGCTGCAACTCTCCGGCGGCTGGGGCGCGTTGCAGATGGGTGACGAGGACG
>JADFVY010000277.1 GCA_015222795.1 Pseudomonadota bacterium
GGTCACCACAGTGGGATAGGCCGAATTGGCCCAATCGTAGAGGCACCACGAAAAGATCGCCCGCTTCCCCGCCATGCTTGTTCGCCCTTCCGCCATTGGCAATTTGCCCCGCAGTCCATACCATGGCAGGCAATCTGATAGAACCATGGACGTGCAACAGGAGCGGGCCAAAATGCTGATCGTGACGACCGACAATATCCAGGGCAGCCAGATCGCGGAATATATGGGGCTGGTCGCCGGCCAGGCGGTTTATGGGGCCAACATATTGCGTGATTTCTTCGCCGGCATCACCGACGTCGTCGGCGGCCGGTCCGGCGGCTACGAATCAGTGCTGATGGACGGCGCGGCGGCCGCGATAAAGGACATGGAAGGCTATGCCGAGGAACTGGGCGCCAACGCCGTTATCGGCGTCAGCATCGACTATGAAACCATGGGCAAGGACAATTCCATGCTGATGGTCTCGGTCACCGGCACGGCGGTGAAAATCGTATAGGCTGGAGCGGATCGCGATTGATCGCACTCACGATCAATTGCGTGATTCCGCTCGACACTAGAGATAGAGCCGGTTCACTGCCCCGACAGCGACCTCAGTTCGCGGTTGGCGACGGCCAGCATGGCGAGGTCGGGGGCGGGGGCGGCGATAATTTCAGCCAGCAACTGTTCGACCCGGCCCACTGCCTCGGCGCGCGCGCCGGCCCAGGCCTTGACCGCATCGACGCCGGTCCCCCCGTTGCTCAGCGCGGCGGACGTTAAATCGTTCTGGTGGCCCCACATATCGTCGATGATCGCGCCCAGCGCGAGGCGGTGCCAATGGGTTTCGGCGGGCATCGCCCCGGCGGCGCGGCGCAGCCAATCCAGCTTGAAGCGGTCGCCGATCAGGAAATAGGCGGCGCCGGCATCCTCCACCTTCTGCCCGGCCACGCCCGCGATGCGCACGATGTCGGGTGCCGACGACAAGGCTTTCAGCCGCCCGATGCGCGCCGCCAGGTCGTCCGGCACGCCAGCCTGGGCATAGCGTTTGGCGCGCTCCGCCGTATCACGGCGTTGGTCTGGCGCCAGGATATCGTCCAGCGCGTCCGACAGCCGCTGGACGCCCTCGTGGAATTCCCCGATCAGCGCGGTAATATCGAGCGGATGCGCGCAGTTGCGCAGGAACCAGGGCGTAATGCGCCACAGCGTGCGCACCGTCTGCAGCATCATGCGCGTTTGCGAATCGGCGGGCGCCGCGTTGTCCAGCGCCTCTATCTCGTCCCACAGGCCGCGCAGTTCGAAGACCTCGCGCGAGATCGTGTAGGCGCGCACGATAGCCGGTACGTCCATGCCGGTGCGTAACTGCATTTCGTTGATAAAGCCTGGCCCGGTGCGATTGACGATGGAATTGGTCAGGCCCGTGGCGACGATTTCGCGGCGCAGCCGGTGGCGCTTGATGGCATCCGGGTATTTCTCGCGAATCGGTTCGGGGAAATAGCGCGCCAGGTCGACACCCAGGATCGGGTCGTCCGGCAGGTCGGATTCCAATAGCGCATCGTAGGTTACGATCTTGGCGTAGGCCAACAGCACCGA
This sequence comes from Pseudomonadota bacterium, assembly GCA_015222795.1. Classification (GTDB taxonomy): domain Bacteria; phylum Pseudomonadota; class Alphaproteobacteria; order UBA8366; family JADFVY01; genus JADFVY01. The sequence continues at coordinate 1,564 of JADFVY010000277.1, forward strand.
CAGTTCGGGCCGGGTCACCGGCATGCCTCCGGCATGGCGTTCGGCCAGCGTCTCGTCGTCGGGCAGGAATTCCAGCGCCCGGTCCAGCCGGCCGGCGCGTTCCAGCGAGCGCATCAGCCGCTGCTGCTCGTCCATCCGCTCAATGCCCTGATAATGAGTGACGGTCAACGACTGGGTCTGCTGGTAATTGTCGCGCAGCACCAGGGCGGCGACCTCTTCCGTCATTTCCCCCAGCAGCTTGTCGCGTTGCTTGCGGGAGATCTTCTTGCGCGCCATCAGGTCGCCCATCAGGATCTTGATGTTCACCTCATGGTCGGAGGTATCGACGCCGGCGGAATTGTCGATCGCGTCGGTATTCAACCGCCCGCCCTTCAGTCCGTATTCGATGCGCGCGCGTTGGGTCATGCCCAGATTGGCGCCCTCGCCGACCACCTTGCACCGCAGGGCCGCGGCGTCGACGCGCAGGGCGTCGTTGGTGCGGTCACCGGCATCGGTGTGGGTTTCCGCGGACGACTTCACATAGGTGCCGATGCCGCCGAACCAAAGCAGGTCCATCCTGGCTTTCAGCATCGCCTGAATCAACTCGGCGGGGGTGAGCCTGTCCATCTTGATGCCGAACAGCTTTTTTACCTCAGGCGTGATGTCGACCGACTTTGCGCGCCGTTCGATCACCGCGCCGCCCTTCGAGATCAGTTTGGCGTCGTAGTCCACCCAGCTGCTGCGCGGCAGTTCAAACAAGCGCTTGCGCTCGGCGAAGCTTTTCTTCGCATCCGGGTGGGGGTCGATGAAGATATGCAGATGGTTGAAGGCGCCGACCAGACGGATATGTTCGCTGAGCAGCATACCGTTCCCGAATACGTCGCCCGACATGTCGCCGACGCCGACCACCGAGAATTCCCGACTCTGCGTATCGTGGCCCATCTCGCGGAAATGGCGCTTGACCGATTCCCAGGCGCCGCGCGCGGTTATACCCATCTTCTTGTGGTCATAGCCCGCCGACCCACCGGAGGCGAAGGCGTCGTTCAGCCAGAAGCCGCGTTCCTGCGCGATGCCATTGGCGATGTCGGAGAATGTCGCGGTGCCCTTGTCGGCCGCCACCACCAGATAAGGGTCGGGCACATCCTTTTGGACCACCCGGTCCGGAGTCACGATCTCGTCGCCGACACGGTTTTCGGTGATGTCCAGCATGCCGGCAATGAAGGTCTTGTAACAGGCGATGCCTTCCGCCTGCAGCGCCTCGCGGTCACCCGGGGGGGGCGGTTGCTTCAGCACGAACCCGCCCTTGGAGCCAACCGGTACGATCACCGCGTTCTTGACCTGCTGCGCCTTGACCAGCCCCAGTATCTCGGTGCGAAAATCCTCGCGCCGATCGGACCAGCGCATGCCGCCGCGCGCAACCGGGCCGAAGCGCAGATGCACGCCCTCGAATCGCGGGCTGTAGACGAAGATTTCGCGGAAGGGGCGCGGCTCGGGCAGTTCGTCCAGCCGCCGCGCGTCGAACTTCACCGAGATGTATGGCTTCGGCTCACCGGTTTCGTCATGCAGGTAGAAATTCGTCTTCACCGTGGCGTGGATGGCGTTCAGAAAGCGGTGGATGATGCGGTCTTCGTCAAGGCTCTCGACATTCTCCAGCAGCTCCTTGATTTCTTTGGTAAGCCCCGCCTCCAGCACGTCCGACTCGCCCCTGAAATCCGGGTCGAAGCGGGTCTCGAAAAGTTCCGCCAGCAGCCGCGCGATGATCGGGTTGTTGGCCAGCGTGTCCTCCATGTAATCCTGGCTGAAGGGGATTGCCGCCTGCCGCAGATATTTGCAGTAGGCGCGCAGCAGCGCCACCTGGCGCCAGCCCATCCGCGCGCTCACCACCAGCCTGTTGAAGCCGTCATTTTCCACTTCGCTGCGCCAGATGCGGGCGAAGCTTTCATGGAATGGGTCGCGCACCGCGTCGAAATCGATTGCGCGGCCATCGCGCGCGCTGAGTGCGAAGTCATGAATCCAGACGGTCCGTTCCGCGTCCGCGGGCGCGACCCCGAATGAATCCTCGCCCAGCACCTTCAGCCCCATATTTTCCAGCATCGGCAGCACGTCGGACAGCGCCACCAGATCGCCCGGATGGTAGATCTTGAAGCGGAACGCGTCCTCGCCGGCCTCGATCGGATGATACAGGTTCATCCCTAGTTCGCCGGTCTCCAGCACCCGGTCGACGCAGCCGATATCGTAGACCGCGGCATGGGCGGAAAATGCCTCGGTGTAAGCGACGGGGAAGGCTTCTTCGTAGCGTACGAAGCGCTGCAGCCCCGCTTCCTCGCCCCCGGCCTCGATCAGAGCTCGCTTCAGCTTGTCGCCCCAGGACCGCCCGGCCTCGACCAGGCGCATCTCGATTTCTCTGGAATTATAGGCGGGGATCGCGCCCGGTTCGGTCTCGACGATGAAATGCAGCCGGCTCAGCACATCATCGCTCATCCTGGTGTAGCGACCGGCGATCTCGCCGTCGAAGGCGCCGGTCAGGATGCGCTCGCAATCCATGCGCAGCTTGGTGTTGTAGCGGTCGCGCGGGACATAGACGAAGGCCGAAATGAAGCGCCCGAACGGGTCGCGGCGCAGGAACAGGGCGATGCGCTGGCGTTCCTGAAGTTGCACGATGCCGCGCGTGATATCAAACAGGTCGTCCTCGTCGATCTGAAACAGTTCGTCGCGCGGATAGTTGTGCAGGACATGTAGCAGGGCCTTTCCAGCGTGGCTGTGCGGGTCGTAGCCCGACCGCTCCAGCAGCGACCGCACCTTCTGCCGCAAGATCGGGATGTCGCCCGGACCTTGGATGTAGGCGGCGGATGTGAACAGCCCGACAAACAGCCGGACGCCCATTATATTGCCGGCCTTATCGAAGCGCTTGACGACGATGGCGTCCAGTTGTACCGGCCGGTGCACGGTCGAGCGCCAGCTTGTCTTGTTTAGCACCAGGATATGCGGCTGGCGCAGGTATTCCTGGACCTCTGGCGGCAGATGACCAAGTTGCCGCAGCCCGTGGAAGACCAGCACCGACGGATCTTCCAAAAGACCAAGGCCGCTTTCTTCGCGCATGCTCACCCGCGCCTTGCGGCCTTCGCCCTCCATGTCCATCTCGCGATAGCCGAGGAAAGTGAAGTTGTCCGCCAGTAGCCACTGCAGAAAGGCGATCGTCTCTTCGGTCTCTTCCGCCAACACGGTTTTCGGCGGCGTTTTCGTGAATTCCCCGATCAAGCCCTCCACAAGGCCCAGCATCGGCCGCCAGCCGGCGACCGCCGCGCGCACATCGGCAAGGGCATCCGACAGTTCCGTCTCGAGTCCGCGCAGCAGGTTCAGGGCGCCCTGCTCGTCGACCTCGATATGCATGCAGGATTCCGGGATCGCACTGTTGCCGGCGTCGCCGCGCGGTTTCAGCGACAGCGCCTTGCCGTCCTCGCCGCGTTCGGTCAGGAACTGAGGATGCACCACCAGATGGACCGTCAAATCCCGCCGGTTCAGCGCCATGGTTACCGAGTCGACCAGGAACGGCATGTCGTCATGGACTATTTCGACCACCGTATGAGGCGAGTGCCAGCCATGCTTCTCGACCCGCGGATTCAGCGCCCGGATCTTGGCCTCGCCCGGCTTGCGCTGGGCCGCGAACTGCCACAGCGACAGGGCCGCGCCGTATAGATCCTCGGGGTCGCCACCAACAATGTCTTCGGCCGCAATATCCTCGTAATAATGCCGGATGAACTGCTCGGCGCCCGCGGCCCGATCGCCGGAGAAGCGGCCATGTAGCATGGCGACGATCGAATCGATCGCCTCCTGTTTCAGCGTCGTGGTTCGCGCTGCCATCTCGTCCCTTTCCACCCGCAACGGGCGTGACGTGACCGATATTCCCCAGAGTAACGTATTTTTCCTGTTATGAAAACTCTGGAAGTGTCCGAATAGGACCTTCCCTGTGCGAAATCAATTAATACGCTCCTGAGTCGCGGGGGCAAGGGGAATGCGGCTTATTCGGCGTAATGACACTGATTTGAGGGAGCCGCCCGGACCGCTTGCAGCGCCGACGGTTGTCCGCTCACAAAAAAACCGCCCTGGCGGCGGCTTGTTCGGGAGGGAGTTGGAGCGGGCGATGAGATTCGAACTCACGACTTCAACCTTGGCAAGGTTGCGCTCTACCCCTGAGCTACGCCCGCATTCCGATGCACTATATAAGGCCGCCGCGTCCCAGCGTCCATAGCGGCGCGCATAATAC
>JADFVY010000278.1 GCA_015222795.1 Pseudomonadota bacterium
TGAACCAGATTTCCACGCGGCGATTACCCGCTTCGCCTTCGGGCGCGCTTTCCAGATAGACCGGCTCCGCGCGGCCGCGGGCGATCAGTTGCAACCGGTCGATCGGCACTCCGTCCTCGACCAGCGCCACCCCGAACGCGCGCAGCCGGGCCTCGGCAATACCGCGCGCGGCCTCGTTGACGCTGCCGCCGGACGCCAGCTCGATGCCAAGACTTGAATAGCCGAACAGCATTACGCTGGCGCGCGCCTGCTGGGCGTAGGCCGCGACCTGGGCGAGGACTTCCCTGGTCGCCTCGTCCATGTCGGCCCCGGCGCGCGGGAACTGGATGACCGCTACCTTCAGCGCATCAGCCGGCGGGCGGGCGGGCCGTTCCACGGTGGCTGGCAGGGCTTTCTCGAGGTCGCCATATTGCTGATAAAGCATGCGGCGGCGCTTGTCCGTCTCTTCCGGGTCCGGCCGATCCGGAAACTCGCTCAGTTCCGGCCAGGGCTTGTCGCCCCCCGGCACATCGTAATCGGTGCAGCCGGCCAGAAGCAGGCCCAGCACAAGCAAAGCGGGCAGAAAAATATAACGAGCGATGGAAACAACCAGCTGCAAGACTCTGAGACTCCAGTTCCCCGACTTTATCGCACAACAGCACTGGAAAAGTACATCAAATCCATGCTATGTCCGCGTCGGTGATTTCAGGGAGGACAAGGTTATCACACGTGCGGGACATCCGGCTCGCGCGCGTTTGCGTTTGACTGAATCATACCGAGGTAAAAACCGAATGGCCGACAAGACCGAGACCAAGGAAAATACTGCCCCCAACGGCGATTTCACAAGCGCCATGTCCGACATCGCCGAGCGCAGCCAGGCATTGGTGCAGGATTTCCTGACCCGCCAGGCAGAGGGCGGCGGTATGGGCCATGCCGACCCGCTGAATGTCGGCGAGGCCTTCTTTACGATGACACAGCATCTAATGAAGGACCCCCACAAAATCGTACAGGCCCAGTTCGAGCTGTGGCAGGACTATATGACCCTGTGGCAGAATACCACCCGGCGCCTGATGGGCGAGGAGGTCGAAGCGTCCATTGCACCGGCCCATGACGACCGGCGTTTCAAGGACGCAGCCTGGGAAGAAAATAACGTCTTCGATTTCATCAAGCAGTCCTACCTGCTGACAGCGCGCTGGATGCAGAGCACGGTCGCCGAAGTCGAGGGAATGGACAACCAGACCTCGAAGAAAGTGGATTTCTACACCCGCCAGTTCGTCGACGCGATGGCGCCGTCGAATTTCGTGATGACCAACCCCGAGGTCCTGCGCGAGACGCTGGACAGCAAAGGCGAGAACCTGGTTCGCGGGCTGCAGAACCTGCTGGACGACATGGAGCGCGGCCAGGGCCGGCTGAAGATCAGGATGACCGACCAGGACGCCTTCGATGTGGGCGAAAACCTGGCCATGATGCCGGGCAAGGTCGTGTTCCAGAACGATCTGCTGCAACTGCTGCAGTTCGAGCCGACGACCGAGAAGGTCTTCAAGCGGCCGTTGCTGGTGGTGCCGCCCTGGATCAACAAATATTACATCCTGGATCTGCGCGAGAAGAATTCCTTCATCCGCTGGGCGACCGAACAGGGCCATACCGTTTTCTGCGTCTCATGGGTCAACCCGGACGAAAA
>JADFVY010000024.1 GCA_015222795.1 Pseudomonadota bacterium
CCGGCGGGCCGCGAAACCCCATCAAATGAGTCTTTATTAATGCTCCTTGGTATTATTCCGCGGGTGACCCGCTTTTCCCGGTGAGAGCGCTTCAGCCAGCGCCGACAGCAACTCATCACTGTCGACCGGTTTGGCCAGCAAAGCCATGCCGGTACTGGCGGCCTGCATCAAACGCGCTGGCTCGGTGTCGCCGGTTATGATGATTCCGGGAATTTCCCTTCGGATGGCGCGCCGTACGACGCTGATCGCCTCGGCGCCGGTTTCCTCCATGCGTAGCCGGTAATCCGCCAATATAGCGTCCGGAATGTTCCCGCCGTCGAGCGCCTGACACGCACCGGCGACATCGTTTGCCGCCATCACCTGGCATCCCCACTGGCCCAGCAGGCTGGACAAGGCCGCCACTTGCACGGGATCGTCATCGATCACCATGATCGTCCGGCCGGCCACGACGGATTCATCCACGGTTCCGGACGAATTCGGTTCCGCCAGGTAATCCTGGCTATTGGCCAACGGAACATCGACCCGGAAGACCGAACCCTTGCCCAGGTCGGAATCCAGGGTGACAGTATGACGAAGCAATGCCGCCATCCGCCGCACGATCGCCAGACCCAACCCCAATCCGCGCTGGCGATCCCTTTCGGGATTGCCGATCTGGAAAAACTCCTCGAACACGCGATCGCGCTGTTCCGCATCGATCCCCTGCCCCGTATCCCATATCTCAAAGCGCAGGCACCGCCCATGCAATCGGCAGCCGACCAGGACACGCCCCCGGTCGGTATAGCGGATGGCGTTGGCGACCAGGTTGCCGATAATCCTGTGCAGCAAGGCCTGATCGGTACGAACGATGACGGTCGAGGGAACGATGCGCAACGCCAGCTGTTTCGCCTTCGCCTGGGTTTCGAACTCCAGTTCAATCCGCTCCAGGAGATCGCAGGCGATAAAATCGCTCGGGCGTGGAACCAGCACGCCGGCATCCAGGCGCGACACGTCCAGCAATGCCTCCAGCAATTCGTTGGCGCCACCGATGCATTCCTGGATACTCGTCACAATGTCGCGGCTCTTACCGTCTTCCAACATCGCCTTCAGGGCGCCCGAAAACATCGATATGGCCTGCAGGGGTTGGCGCAAATCATGGCTGGCCGCAGCCAGAAAGAGGGTCTTGGCGCGGTCCGCCTTCTCCGCCTCGCTATAGGCGTCGCGCAATTGGGTTTCGATATGCTTGGTATCGGTGATGTCGCGCACGCTGGTGCGGTAGCCGGCATTACGGCCGTCTTCGTCCGCGATGGGCTGCCAGGAAACGGCGCCCCAGCGCAACACTCCGTCCTTGCGCCGGATACGGAATTCCTCGTGATTGCCGTTGCCGCCCCGCGCGGCGGACGCCAGATACCGCGCCACGGCCGGGCGGTCTTCTTCAAGAATCATCGGCAAGGGATAATCGGGCATCGCCTGGCATTCCGCGACACTATAGCCGGTGACCCGCTCAACGGCCGGATTGACCCAGCGGACGGCGTTGTCCGGGCCCACCCAGGTTTCCCAGTCATAGGTATAATTAGCAATGGCGCGATAAGGGGCATCGGGCCAGTCACTCGGCGCCCTGTCCGATTTGCTTGCCGTCTTGATCATGGCGCCAGCATACCCGAAAAAGGGCTCGTTGCGCCATATACCCTGAGCGCAGTATGCCTGATTCACTCCACTAAGTCGGCGGCGGCTTTTTTGTGGGTTGTTGTTCCGCCCGCTCCGCCTCTTTCAGCAATAGCTCCAGCGCGACCTCCGCCGGGCCGGGGATGGTGGAAGCGCCAGACAGCCAGCGTCTCACGGTGCTTCCGTCAACCCGCAGGGTTTCGGCCATGCGGGTCTGCCATCCCCACCGCCCCCACAGACGTTCGCCCATGGCGCGGAGTTCGTCGGGGGACATCCCCCCGGATATCCCCCGACTACTCATGGCTCAAGACCGCAGAAAGTCATTGACGATCCGCGGCGCGGCGGCGTCGAAACCGGCGATACCCATTGCACGGGCATCGTCGTCCGGCACCACCGATCCGCCGTTTGCCGAACAGGCCATCACGACGGCTTTCGCCTCCGGGTTGACCTGCTTGCGATAGCGGGCAAGCGCCTGCACCGGATGCTGATTGCCGGCCCAGGTCTCGTTGTCGGTGACCACCACGAAGGCGTCCACCTCGAGACCCTTGTCCAGCGCATAGCGCATCGGCTGGGCGACATCGGTGCCGCCCGACCACTGGGCGAACGTACGCGTCACGTCATCCAGACGCTGGCGCCTGGACACACCGACGGCACGCGCCCCGGTATCGAAGGCGATGACATGCGCCTGGTCTTCGACACGCACGAAGGACATCGCCATCGCCGCACCGGCCTCCAGACAGTTCAACACCTTGGAACCGGCACAAGCCGACCCGTGCATCGAGCCCGACACATCGACCGCCACCAGGATCCGCTTGCCCGTGGGCGTCACGAATCCAAACGACCGGTCGAAGGCCTGATCCAGCGCATCCGACACCACCGGCGCCGGCGCCCAGGTCAGGCTGCCCAATGCACCCCGGCCCTGCGCGTAGGTACGCAGCGCCAGAAGGATCTGCACCGGATGCATGCGGGCACGACGGAGCTGTTCCGCGTCGGCCAGGCGATCCGCGACATAACGCGCGGCCGCCGAGCCCGGCGCGATCAGACCCACGGCCGACATCTTGCCCAGGTTGCGGACCATCGCCCACAGCGGCATCGCCACCAGAAGCGCATCCCAGACCTCGCGCTCGTTGAGCAACTCGGTCGGAACCGCCTCGCGCGGCAGCGAGTACTTGACGATCAGATCCGCGGCCTGCCGCACCGACTTCGCATCACGCAGCCGGTACAGGCCATCGATCAACGGCGCTGCTCCACGCGCGTTGGCGATTGCCTTGCCGTTCTCGGGATGCGCGATCCAGTCGAACAGCGCACGGCTGGCAAGGTCGTCGGTCAGCGGATGGGCGAGACGCAACAGATCGCGCAGCGCCCAGCCCTCGCGCTGGCGGTACTTGACCGCCTGCAACGCGAGCCGCTCGGACTCCATGCCGGTGAACCAGCCCGCCACGCCGCGCCTCAAGGAACGGCCCCAGCCACGCACGGTCTCCACATAACCGGCGAAGGCCAGCACATGCGTACCCGTGCGCGCCACCTTCGGCAGCGCGTCCAGCGCCGCCCGGCGTACATTCGCATCCCCATGCGCGGTGGCAAGGGCGAGAGCGAACAGGGCCGGGTCGTTCTTCGGCGCACGACCGGACTGGCTGACATCGACGATCCGGCGCACAGTCAGCGCACCATCCTCGTCGAGGCAGCGCAACACGGCCTCGGCGTTCTCGAGCGTCAGCGACAGCGCACCCGCGTAATAGGTGCCGCCTTCGGTTCCCAGCACCAGGAAACGGTCAAGCCGCACCCAGTCATTGACCGGGAAATAATGTCCCCCGGCCGCATTGGGCACCTGGCCTTGCAGCTTCATGCTCTGCGGGATCGCGCCCGCGCCACGGTTAAAGATCGACTTCATAAGGTTCCTGTAGCTCATACGGCCCTCCATTGTTTAAGAGGCGTCTATGAGTGCGGCCGCCGGATGGCCCACATTGACCATCCGGCCACTTGCTTGCTCTCACTTCTTCCATCTACCTCGCCCCGCCGGCCAATCCGGCCGGGACGTCGAAGCGGGCTTGTGAATGCAGTCCGGACGCCGGGATCGAACCGGACTTCCACCAGATAACCGGACTGCTCCGGCCCACCTCTAACGGTATCAGGCACCAAGCCCGACACGCGTTCCTTCATCTATTGGCTCGGGAGGCCGGGTTCGAACCGGCAACCTGGCGGTTAACAACCGCCTGCTCTGCCCATTGAGCTACCCCCAAAAATTCCGTGCCCTCGCGGGCGGGACGGGCATGTGAATGCGGTCGAAGCCTATTGCTCTACCACTGAGCTACGCATCCTCGCGGATACGGCCGGACTCGAACCGGCGACCCATAGATCCGATAACCGACCAGCGCCGGCCCGTCCCCAATCTCGAATATCTTCCCTTCTCCGCGCGCCCGGCCGACCGACCCGGCTGGGCGATGTGCGACCCCTGCCGGACTTGAACCGGCGATCTCCTCATCGACAATGAGGCGTCCACTCCCGGCTGGACCGAGGGGCCATTCCCAAAATCGAGGGAACGGTCATGTTGTGCGGCTCGGCGTTTAAAGCGCTCTACCACTGAGCTACACCCCATTTGCATGGCGGTGGCGGGGCTCGAACCCGCGACCTCTCGCTTGGAAGGCGATAACCAAACTGCTCCGGCCCGTTCCAGTAACGCCGGTCGTGTCGATAATCATCGGGATTGATCGTCCAAAGCGATAACCGATGGTCTCCGGCCCGGCGTCGGCAGCTTAATTAGTGCATATTGCACTAATTCGCAAGCCCTAAAATATAAAATCCTCCCCAAACGCCAAAGCCCCTCCGCGGGACTACCGGGGAAGGGCTTTGGCGAGGCGCCGTTTCAGGCGCTATGCGATGGCGATCCTACGCCATGCGCGTCTGCCATGCCCCGATCCCGGGCAGCAACGAATCGTTACCCCGGAAGGAACTTCCGGGAATTTCGCAGGCTTTCGCCGGCGCGATTCTTATATGTGCCGCCAGTTGGCGCATGGGTTTCTCCTCAAGAAAAGGGCCGGACTTGTATATCGAAAAGCCTGTTCGCGTCAAGGCCGCATGCGACGAATGAACAGTTGGCCTGCCGCGCGCCGCGCGCTAATTTGCCAGTCTGAACCAATTTCCAGGAAGGTCCGGTGGCTATGAAAGCACGCGTAAAATGGGTCGAGGGCACCCGGTTTGTAGGAGAATCGGGCAGGGGGCATCCGGTTGTGATGGAAGGAATAGCGCCCGAGGGTGAGGTCGCCGTCGGCATCAGCCCGATGGGAATGCTGCTGCTGGGCATGGGCGGCTGCTCTTCGGTCGATGTGGTGATGATCCTGCAAAAGGCGCGCGAGAAGGTGACCGATTGCGTTGTCGAGATCGAGGGCGAACGCGCCGATGAA
>JADFVY010000279.1 GCA_015222795.1 Pseudomonadota bacterium
ACGGGGTCCTCGACGGCGACGATGGGATAACGCTCGACCCAGTCGATGAGCATTTCGACCAGGCCGTCGCTGTCCAGTTCCCGTTCCTCAAGGCCGAGCCGGTAGCGCCCAGCCTGGCCGAACTCGGAGGCGGCGATATCCAGCGAGATGGCCATATCCTCGCCGGGGCGCAGGCCGGCGCGCTCGATGGCGCGCACCAGGATTTCCAGCCCATCCTCGTTGGAACCGAAGGCCGGCCAGAAACCGCCCTCGTCGGCCACGCCTTGCAGCCTCCCCTCCTCCGACATGATTTCGCCGGCGGCGCGGTAAACCTCCGCCGTCCAGTCCAGCGCCTGGACATAGTCCGCGGCGCCCACCGCAATGACCATGAAGTCCTGGATATCGACCCTGCGCCCGGCATGGGCGCCACCGCCGAGGATCTGAATTTCCGGAACAGGGATTCGCGGTTTTTGGTCTACTAGTAGATGACGCCATAATGGAATACCGTTTGCGGCGGCTACGGAATGAGCCACGGCCATGGAAACGGCAACCGTCGCATTGGCGCCAAGACGAGATTTATCACCGGACCCATCGAGTGCCACCAACGCGATATCGATTGCGGCCTGATCGCGGGCATCCATTCCGACCAGGTTTTCGGAAATCTCGCCGGAGACCGAACCGATTGCCCGCGTTACGTCATAGCCACCGAAAGCAGCGCCGCCATCCCGCAGGTCCACGGCCTCCCCGGACCCGGTGGAGGCTCCCGCCGGCGCAATGGCTCGGCCCATCGCGCCACCCGACAGATGCACCTCAGCCTCCACGGTTGGCCGGCCGCGCGAATCCCAAACCCTGCGACCGATAACACGCACGATTTCAGTCTTGTTCAACGCGCCAACTCCTTCTTCCAGGCATCCAGAACACCTTCGATGCGGGCCACCGGATGCAACAGAAGCTTGCGGGCGACCCGGCGCACCCTGTTGCGATCGGCCTCTTGCGTAACATACTCAACGGGCGATTTGCCGTCGACGCGGCCCAGGAAGAGGCCCGGCAGCAGGCTGGCGGCGCGGGCCTCCGCCTCCGCCGGCGGCTCCCAGTCGACCTGATCGAGCCAGGCTGGCGCCATGGCGCCAAAACATTCGTGGAATAATGGGCGCGCCTCTTCATTCCATAACGATTTCAAAAGCATATGATTCAAACAGAAAGCAATATCGAAAGCAGGATCGCCATACCAGGCGCACTCTGCATCGAGGAAAACCGGGCCTTTCGGCCCGATCAGAATATTCTTCGGGCTGACATCGCCATGCACCAGGGCGCGCTTTTCCCCCGCGGTGCGACGCGATAGGCTGAACAGGATATCGCGCAGATCCGGATGGCGCGCCGCCGTCGCCTCCAGATAGGGTTCAAGCCGGATTGCATGGAAAATTTCGTCCGTAGGGAATTGCCGGGCAATATCGTCCCTGCCGGCAGTTGCCGCATGGATATGGCCGATCCTGCGCCCGACCTCGGCGGCGACCGCCGGGTCTGCCCTGCCCTGCCGCAATTCCTCTTTCCACGGGAAATGCGTTGCAGGATCGAGGTAAGGCATGGCGAACAGGCCGGCTTGCGCATCCCAGGCCAGGATTTCAGGCGCGGCGTCCGGTTCGATTTCGCGCGCTATTTCCATCCAGGCAACTTCATAGGCGTTACGCCCAACCGGAGCCCGCCAATCCATCTCGACCCTCAGTTTGGCTAGCGCGCGCTTGATGCAGATCGGGCCATCCGGCAAATCGACGCGCCAAATATCGGAGGAAACCCCGCCTGTCAGCGCCTCGAAGGGCGGCAGCGCACCGCCTTGCCACAGTCCCAGCCTGAACAGCGCCTCTTCCAGGAAAGCGCGTTCGTCCATGGGCCCGCGGTCAGCTTTCCTCGAATTTGCGCATCAGCCGTTCATGCACCTTGGGTGGCACGAACTGCGCGACATCGCCGCCAAGACGCCCGACTTCCTTGACGAAACGCGAGGAAATGAACTGGTTGTTGTCGGACGCCATCAGGAAGACAG
>JADFVY010000280.1 GCA_015222795.1 Pseudomonadota bacterium
CCTTCTCCTAACCGGAGGAAAACACAAGCCTGTGAAAACAACAACATATTCCGGGCCAAACTCTCAAAGGCCTTTCCCACGCCGCAATCTTGCCATAAAACGTTGCTACCCAACTGGCTGGACATCGATGGGCCGGTTGACAATATTTCCCCCATTCGCGCATACACTAAATACAGTATAGTGCGACAGGATAAACCACTGTAATTTGCGTTTGCAAGGAAGTTCTCGGAACCGAAATGGCTGGCCACTCTCAATTCAGTAATATTATGTACCGCAAGGGCGCGCAGGACAAGAAGCGCGCCGGACTATTCGCCAAGCTGGGCCGCGAGCTCACCGTGGCCGCAAGGTTGGGGGGCGGCGATCCGGACTCCAACCACCGGCTGCGCGCCGCCATCGTGTCGGCCAAGGCGGGAAACATGCCCAAGGACAATGTCGAGCGCGCCATCAAGAAGGGTGCGGGCGGCGGCGAGGGCGAGGATTACGAGGATATCCGCTATGAGGGTTATGGCCCCGGCGGCGTCGCCGTGATCATCGAAACCCTGACCGACAACCGCAACCGCACGGCCTCGGAGGTTCGCACTGCTTTCAGCAAGCATGGCGGCAACATGGCGGAAACCGGCGCGGTGAGCTTCATGTTCGACCGGGTCGGCGAGATCGTCTTCCCGGCCGATGCCGCCGATGCCGATGCCATGTTCGAGGCCGCGCTGGAGGCCGGCGCATCGGATGTCGATTCCGGCGACGGTGGACATATTATCACCTGCGAGTCGGACGATCTGCACGCGGTGGCGGGCGAACTGGAAAAACAGTTCGGCGAGCCGGAAGCGGTGAAACTCGCCTGGCGGCCGCAGAACACGGTGCCGGTGGACGAGGGCACGGCGGGCACGCTTCTGAAGTTGCTGGACGTGCTGGACGACAATGACGACGTGCAGGTGGTCTCGGCCAATTTCGAGATCGACGACGACGTGATGTCGAAGCTGACGGCCTGATCCAATGCGGTTAATCGGTTTCGATCCGGGATTACGCAACACTGGCTGGGGCGTCATTGAGGCCGAGGGCAACCGCTTGACCTATGTCGCGGACGGCACGATCCGGCCCGCGACGTGCCAGGACATGGCGTCGCGGCTGCGCGATTTGCATGACGGGCTGGCTGGTGTGTTGAAGGAATTTCAGCCGCGCGAGGCGGCGGTGGAGGAAACCTTCGTCAACAAGAACCCCGAATCCACATTGAAACTGGGCCAGGCGCGCGGCGTCGTGCTGCTGGCCCCGGCGCTGCATGGAATTCCGGTCGCCGAATATTCGGCCAACCGCATCAAGAAGTCGGTGGTCGGCGCCGGCCACGCCGCCAAGGAACAGGTGCAGATGATGGTCTCGCGCCTGTTGCCGGGCTGTAAATTTTCCAGCGCGGACGCCGCCGACGCGCTGGCGGTGGCGATCTGCCATGCGCATTTCGCCCAGACCCGCCAGCACTGGGGACAGGAACGCGCGCCGATGGCGAGGGCCGCGCAATGATCGCCCGTCTAACCGGAATTCTGGAGCCGCTGGGCGAGGACCGCGCCATCGTCGATGTCGGCGGGGTCGGCTATATGGTGTTCTGTTCAGGGCGGACGCTGGGGCAATTGCCGGCGGATGGCTCGACCGTGCAACTGCATATCGAAACCCATGTGCGCGAGGATCATATTCATCTGTACGGCTTCGCCGAATTGGGCGAACTGGAATGGTTCCGCCTGCTGACCACGGTGCAGGGCGTCGGCGCCAAGGTTGCGCTGGCGATCCTGACGGTGCTGGGTCCCGACGATCTGCTGCAGGCGGTGGCGGCGGCCGACAAGGTGGCGGTGTCGCGCGCCAATGGCGTCGGGCCGAAACTGGCGGCGCGCATCGTTAGCGAGCTAAAGGACAAGGTCGGCGGCATCGCGCTGGGCGCGGCGGCGGCCATTCGCGTCGCCGGCACGCCGGCGGCTGCAGGCGGGGTCGATGTGGATGCGGTTTCGGCGCTGGTCAATCTCGGTTACGGACGCAGCGAGGCCTTTGGCGCGGTGGCGCGCGCCAGTGGCCGGCTGGGAGAAGAGGCGCCGCTGGGCGATCTGATCCGCGCCGGGCTTGAGGAGTTGTCGCAATGACCGGCGAGCCGGACAGGCTGATCACCCCCGAATTCGAGTCCGGCGACGGCGCGGACATTTCGTTGCGCCCGCAGACCTTGGCCGACTTTATCGGCCAGCAGACGGTGCGCGAGAATCTGGCGGTGTTCATCAAGGCGGCGCGCGGACGCGGCGAGGCGCTGGATCATGTGCTGTTTCACGGCCCCCCGGGGCTGGGCAAGACCACGCTGGCGCAGATCGTCGCGCGCGAGCTGGGCGTCGGCTTTCGGGCGACCTCGGGGCCGGTGCTGGCCAAGGCCGGGGATCTGGCCGCCATTCTAACCAACCTGCAGTCGCATGATGTGCTGTTCATCGATGAAATCCATCGCCTGAACCCGGCGGTCGAGGAAATTCTCTATCCGGCGCTGGAGGATTTCCAGCTCGATCTCATTATCGGCGAGGGACCGGCGGCGCGCTCGATACGCATCGACCTGCCGCCCTTTACGCTGGTCGCCGCGACCACGCGGTCGGGCCTGATTACCCGGCCGCTGCGCGAACGGTTCGGCATTCCACTGCGCATGGAGTTTTATACCGAGGACGAGTTGACAATCATCGTCGAACGCAACGCCCGCCTGCTGGATGCGCCGGTTACGCCCGAGGGCGGCCGCGAGGTGGCGCGCCGCAGCCGCGGAACCCCGCGCGTGGCCGGGCGCCTGTTGCGCCGGGTGCGCGATTTCGCGACGATCGACGGGCTGCGGGAAATCGACGCCGCGGCGGCCGACAAGGCGCTGACCCGGCTGGACGTGGACAAGCGTGGCCTGGACAGCATGGACCGGCGCTATCTTTCCTGCATCGCCGACAATTACGGCGGCGGGCCGGTCGGGGTCGAGACCCTGGGCGCCGCGCTGTCGGAACAGCGCGACGTGCTGGAGGAGGTGATTGAGCCCTATCTGGTGCAACAGGGCCTGCTGCAGCGCACGCCGCGCGGCCGGGCGTTGACCGTTCAGGGCTGGGCCTATCTGGGCCACACCCCGCCGGTGTCCACCATCGCGCAAATGGATCTTCTGGGCGTGGGCGATGCGGAGGACGGCGATGCGGAGGACGGCGATGGTTGAAGCGCCCGCGGCCGCGACCCACATAATGCCCATCCGGGTCTATTACGAGGACACCGATGCGGCCGGGATGGTCTATTACGCGAACTATCTGAATTTCGCCGAGCGCGCGCGTACCGAGATGATGCGCGATCTTTCCAATGGGCTCTATGCCCGCATGCTGGCCGATGGCATGGCCTTCGTCGTGCGGCGTTGTACGGCGGACTATGCGGGCGCGGCGAAACTCGACGATCTTGTCGAGGTCCATTCGCGGGTGCTGCATGTCGGCGGCGCTTCGCTGAAAGCCGAGCAGGTCGTCTGGCGCGACGGCGAGCGACTGGTTGCCATGGAGGTCAAGCTTGGCTGTATCGGTCCGGACGGCAGGCCGGCCCGGATGCCGGCGGACTTGCGCGCCATGATCGAAAAAATGCGCGTGAATGCGTAAAACCTTAACCGCTTGGCAACCATAAATGACGTACCCGTAACCGACCGAGAAAATTTACTCGCCAACTTAAAACCCCGTTCAAACAACGTGATCTGAATAATGGAAACCGAAGCCGTAAACGCCCTTGCTCTAAGTGGCTCCACCGAAGCGATCGATCTTTCGATCTGGGGCCTGTTCTGGTCCGCTCACTGGATCGTCAAATGGGTCATCATCATCCTGGCGTTCGCGTCCGTCTGGTGCTGGACCATCATCTTCGCCAAAACCAAAAAGCTCCGTTGGTTGAAGAAGAATGGAGACCGTTTCGAAGAATCATTCTGGTCCGGCGGTTCGCTGGATGATCTCTACGACCAGATCGGCCAGCGGCCGGATCATCCGATGGCCGCCGTGTTCTCCGCCGCCATGCGGGAATGGCGGCGCTCGTTAAGCCGCCGCCGGGCGGGAAGCCCGATGACGGGCAGCGTGCAGGAACGCATCGACCGGGTGATGCATGTCACGGTGGCGCGTGAGATGGAGCGGCTGGAAAGTTATATGACCTTCCTGGCCTCGGTCGGCTCGACGGCGCCGTTCATCGGGCTGTTCGGCACGGTCTGGGGCATTATGAACAGCTTCCAGTCGATCGCGGCATCGAAGCAGACCACACTGGCCGTGGTTGCGCCCGGCATCGCCGAGGCGTTGTTCGCCACCGCGCTGGGGCTGGTCGCGGCGATCCCCGCGGTGATCGCCTACAACAAGATTTCCAGCGATCTGAATCGCTATGCCGGCCGGCTCGATGCCTTTTCCGGCGAATTCAGTTCGATTCTGTCACGCCAGATCGAGGAGACCGTCTGAGCCATGGGCATGAATATGGGAAACGGGGGCAGGGCGGGGACGGGCCGCACGCGCTATCGCCCGATGGCGGAAATCAACGTAACGCCGTTCGTCGATGTCATGCTGGTGCTGCTGGTGGTGTTCATGGTGACGGCGCCGTTGCTGACCGTCGGCGTGCCCGTCGATCTGCCCAAGACCGACGCCTCACAGATATCCACCCCTGAAGAACCCATCGTCATCACTATCGATGCGAAGAATCGGATTTATATCCAGGAGACCGAGGTGCCGCTGGATAGTCTGGCGGCGCGGTTGGGCGCGATTACCGGCGCCAACCCCGATACCCGCATTTATGTGCGCGGCGACCGCTCTATTGAATATGGCCGGATCATGGAAGTCATGGGCAGCGTCGGCCAGGCCGGATTCAAGAAGGTTTCGTTGTTGGCCAACCTGCCGGACGGCAAGTAGATTTTAAGTGACGGATCTCTAAATCGATGCGTAATGCGTTCATCTTTTCGGTCCTGTTCCACATCGGCATCGCGGTTCTGGCGTTGGTCGGCCTTCCGGCCAGCGATCCCCTGCCGGTGGAGGTGGTCGTGACCATGGAAGTGGAAATCGCCGAGTTGACGGTGACGACCCGGAATCAGAAGCCGCCGCGCGAGGAAGAACCCGAGCCGGAGAAAAAAGATCCCCCCAAACCGCCGCCGGCCCCGAACCCGGCGCCAGCGCCAGCGCCCGAGCCAGCGCCTGAATCCGAGCCCGAGCCCGAGCCCGAGCCCGAGCCCGAGCCTGAAGTGACCGAACCGGAACCCGAGCCGGAACCCGCGCCCCCGAAAGAAAAGCAGGTCGCCATCGTCACGCCGGTCGCCAAACCGCGCCCGAAGAATATCAAGAAGAAAGACGATTTCGATAACATGCTTGCCGGGCTGGTTCTCGATGAGGACCCGCCGGCCGACGCGCCCGATGCGAAACCCAAGAAAGATGATTTCTTCGAAAACCTCGACCTGGACAGCATTGAGACCGACGACAAGCCGAAGCCCCGCGAGAAAACCCAGATCGCCACGGTGATCGGCACCAGGCTGACGGTCAGCGAGCAGGATGCGGTCCGTCGCCAGATCGAGAAATGCTGGAACGTGCCGATCGGCGCCCGTAATCCCGAAGAACTGGTCGTCGAGATCAGAATAAAGGTGGGCCGGGATCGCAGGGTTCAGAAAGCCGAGATCGTGGACTCCGCACGCGCTGGCGCCGACAAGTTTTATCGGACCATGGCAGAGAGCGCCCTGCGCGCGGTTTTGCAAGACAAATGCAGTCCTTTGAAACTTCCGCCGGAAAAGTATGATACGTGGAAGGACATAACGATGACTTTCGATGCGAGCAACATGGTGGGACGGTAAGGAACATGGGTATGAACAGGATGAAAACCGGTTTTTCGGCCTTGGCTTCGTTTCGCCTTATATTCGTGGCGGCGTTGTTGCTGGCGGTATCGGCGACGGTGGCGCGCGCCGAACTGCGGATCGACATTACCCGAGGCAATGTCGACCCGATGCCGGTCGCCGTTACCGACTTCTACAGCGCGGACGCGCGGAGCGCGGCCATCGGGCGCGAACTTTCCGAAGTCATCGCGGCGGACCTGGAACGATCCGGCCTGTTCGCGCCGATCGACAAGCGCGCCTTTATCCAGTCGAACGAATCGCTGCTGGCACGGCCGCGTTTTTCCGACTGGCGAGTGATCAATTCCCAGGCGCTGGTCAGCGGCAGCGTGAGTTACGAACAGGACGGGCGGCTGAAATTCGAATTCCGCCTGTGGGACGTCTTCGCGGAAACCCAGATGACCGGCTTCGCCTATCGCACGCCGCGCGACAACTGGCGGCGGGTCGCCCATATCATCGCCGACGCGATCTACAAGCGGATCACCGGCGAGGAGGGCTATTTCGACAGCCGCATCGTTTATGTCGCCGAAACCGGCCCGCACACCATGCGCATCAAGCGGCTCGCGATCATGGACCAGGACGGGGCCAACCATAAATACCTGACCGACGGTAGCGCGCTTGTGCTGACGCCGCGCTTTTCGCCGACCCGCCAGGAAATTACCTATCTGTCCTATTTCAACGACACGCCCAGGGTCTATCTGTTCGACATCAATACCGGCCGCCAGGAGATGCTGGGCGCCTTCAAGGGAATGACCTTCGCGCCGCGTTTCTCGCCCGATGGCAATTCGGTGATAATGTCTTACGCATTGAACGGCGATTCCGATATCTGGAGCATGGACCTGCGTACCCGCCGGGCCCGCCAGATCACCAGGCATCCGGCGATCGATACGTCGCCGTCCTATTCGCCGGACGGGCGGCAGATCACCTTCAATTCCGACCGTGGCGGCAGGCCCCAGCTATATGTAATGGAGGCCGACGGCAGCAATGTACGGCGTATCAGCTTCGGGCAGGGTAGCTATGCCACGCCGGTCTGGTCGCCGCGCGGCGATCTGATAGCCTTCACCAAACAATCAGGCGGCAGGTTTTTCACCGGGGTGATGCGCCCGGACGGAACCGGCGAGCGCCTGTTGACCGAAAGTTTTCTGGACGAGGCGCCGACCTGGTCGCCCAACGGCCGCGTTTTGATCTTCTTCCGGCAGACCCGGACCACCTCCAGCGGCGCCGGCGGCGTTGCCAGGGTCTATACCGTCGACCTGACCGGTTATAATCTTCGGCAAGTTAAAACACCGACCGATGCCTCGGATCCGGCCTGGTCGCCCCTAAATCGTTAAGGGTCTCTTAATCTCTTTTAACAGAGCCTTTAAAAAACCTCTGGTTTGCCCATAAAAATGCAGGATTCGCGCATGGAAACAGTTGTATTCGGCGAATTTGCGTGGTTATATGTCTCACCGTACCATTTGGGTGCGAGCCTTATTATTTCCTTTTGACCTCTAAGGGGGGTTACTGATGCGCATGAAAATACTTGGCCTTATGGCTGCTTTGTTACTCGTTGCCGGCTGCGAAGCCGACGCCACTAGTGGTGATACCGGTACGGGCGGTGGTACCGACACTACCGCCACTACCGAGGTAGCGCCGCCGCCGCCGCCGCCGCCGCCGTCGACTGCGCCAGAAATGGATCCGCAGGAATATCTGGTGGTCAACGTTGGCGATCGTGTGTTCTTCGATTTCAACATGTCGAGCCTGCGTCCCGACGCGATCGACCAGTTGAATCGCCAGGCTGATTTCCTGAAGGAAAATGGCGGCATCATGGTCGTGGTTGAAGGTCATGCCGATGAACGCGGCACCCGCGAGTACAACCTTGCGCTCGGTGAGCGCCGCGCCAGCTCCGCGAGGCAGTATCTCGAGAGCATGGGTGTCGGTGGTGGTCGCGTGGATACCATCAGCTATGGTAAAGAGCGCCCGGCCGTTCTCGGCTCGAACGAAGATGCGTGGGCCCAAAACCGCCGCGCGGTTTTGGTTGTCAAATCCGGCTCCATGTCCTGATTTGATTGCATCGCTTTAACGAGCGGCTCCGGCTTCTGGCCGGGGCCGCTTGTTGCGTTTTGGGCAAGGACGCGCCATATTCTCGCCTAATCTTACGCATAGAACATCTCTTATGAAGTATCCAATGGCACAGTCACGAAACGTAACCTGGCGCCGCCTGTTGAAAATGGCAGGCGCCGCGATGCTCGGTGTAACAATCCTGATGACCGCGCAACCCGCGCCGGCCCAGGACTCAGGCAACCTGGTGCGCCAGATGGAGCGGATGCGCAAGGATCTGGCCGACCTCCAGCGATATGTCTACAAGGGCGGCCAACCGCCCGCCGGCGCAACGACAGGCGCGGCTTTGACGCCCTCGGACGACGTAACCGCGCGCATGCAATTGCAGATCACCCGGATGCAGGAACAACTGCGGTCGATGAATGGCCGCGTCGAAGAGGTCCAGCATGGTATCTCGGTGCTGGAACAGCGCCTGGACCGGATGTCGGAGGATGTGGAAGGCCGCCTGCTGGCCATCGAGGATGCGCTGGCCAAAGGGATGCCGGCCGCCGCGGCGGCGCCTGCCGGGGAAACGCCGACCGAAAACAGCGGCGCGGAAGTTGCCGTCGCGTCGCCGCCCGTGATCGTGCCGGAATTGCCGGAAGGGACACCCCGCGAACAGTACGACTTTGCGTATGATTTTTTGAAGAAACGTGAATGGATTGAAGGCCGATCCGCCCTCCAGGCGTTTCTCGACCAGAATCCCGATGACGGACTCTCGGACAATGCGTCCTACTGGATTGGCGAGACCTACTACATCAACAAACAATACAAGCAAGCCGCA